>NZ_CALYOY010000001.1 GCF_945269915.1 uncultured Bifidobacterium sp.
TGAACCGTGCCATAACTCGCACACCCGCCATCAGATGCCGATCGTCCACACCACCATGCAACAACCCCCAAAACGATTCATCCAACACGGACACGCCCACATCCCAGGCTAGGGGAAGTAAGGCATGGGCTGGGTGAAAAACCCCAGAAAAGCCGCCTACAACAAGATCTACATGAATACAAGGTTCAGCCTCTGGGGCCTCTTTGAGTAGGGTTCCATTAGCCTCAGGCCATGCTCGGACGGGGCCTTCATGGATATGACGGAGCATACTGCAGAAGGTGAATGATGTTCGAAGCATGACAGTCGACAAAGTCGGACTGCTTTGAACAGCATTCACTCATTTTGCTCCTCGCGTTTCTTCGACTCCCCAATGGTTTCCCCCAACCAGTATCCGAATTCGCATGCCTTATCCAATATTGCGTAATGCCGCACATGATTCGCGTCGGAAACAGGGTTGTACCACAGGTGCTTCTCTGTTTCCTGTTGAATGAGTTCCTCCTGCTTCACGCAGTAAGCCAACAAACAGCATAAAAGAACAGCGGCCAGTACTATTGGAATAACAGCTGAGGCAGGACGGAATCACAACACTCTGTTCCTTGGGAAGCAGACACCCAAGCCTGTGTCGATGAGCGAAGCAAGGAAATACAGAACGGATCCTCTAACGAGCAACCGTCTAAACGCTTTTCAACTAAAGAATAGTACGGTCGTCATAGACTTTATGGAATGATTGAACGGCTTTCGGGAACTCGATTTGTCCATAATAAGGAGCTCTGGACTTCTGAAAAACCCGCTTCAGGAAATTGTTAAAACAATAGTTAATAGCATAATTCCAACAGAATTGCTTGATTACACAAGTCAACAATTTCCATATCACAGCTGATACGCAGAGCAATGCGAAAGCAACGAACACAAAGGAAATAGGGGACCACCCTCGTAAGTTAAACACACCAGACAGCACTAATACGCCATCCATAAATAAGACAACGAACCCCAACGCGTATATAAACTCAATTATCAACACCGCTGGCAATGAGGTACTTTTCTCAGCCAACATAGAATTCCTCCTGGATCCTTAAGTTCACGAGCATATTTAAAACGTGCAACTGTACGATCAGAACCTCTCCTGAAAGAACGAAGTTCCTCCAACAGGCTCTCTAAAAAACGGTGCGTGAGACGGGCATTGCCCTCCTATAGACGTGATAAGGGCAGCGACAATGACTGCCAATGCGTTCCAGTTCATTTATCTACACCTTCTATTCTCCGATGCTGAATCTACCCTACTTACTCTTCACCACTGGCTTGAGTTTGATGACTTTGGTTATCATGTGCTTCGAACAAAGCTTCCCGCCCTCTCCTACTGTTGAAACAGTATGCATGGACACCATGAAGACATCCTAGCTGCCTGTCCCGTTTCGGCGGAACTTTCCCATAAGTGCGCCGAAATGGGTGTTTGCGAGGGGTTGAACCGTTGATATCGTTGGAATTCCAACGATAACCCAATGGCGCTCATCTGGGCCGGCTGTTCGATGGCATGGTCGGCTTTGCCGACGAGGGCGGCTAGGGTCTGCAGGGGCCAGTGGGTGTAGCCGGCCGTGGTGCCGATGCTGACGTGTCCCATGAGCTCCTTGCGTGCGTCCTCGGGTGCTCCCGCATCGGCCAGCCTGGTGGCGAAGAAGTGGCGGGCGCTGCGGATGGTCACGTAGGGCAGGCTGGCATCCTCCAGGGCCATGCTCCAGCGCCGGTGCTCCACCGGGTTGGTAAGCGGCCAGCCGTCGCGCGTGAACACCAGGTCCGCGGGGCCGATACGGTGCTCGTCTATCCACCGGTGGAGGTCATGCACAGGTCATCCTCGAGGGGATGAAGCGGACACCCTTGCGGCTTTTGGGCGGCACCATCCACACTTCGCCCCGCACCCTGGCGGCGTGCAGCCATGAGGGGATGACGGTGCCCGCCTTGTACCGTTGCAGCTCGTGCATGACCATGATGCCGTGCACCCCGTTGCTGACGACCAGCTCGGAGGGTGTGACCGCGAACCGTTCACCCTGCCGCATGCCGGTACCAAAGGCGAGCCGCCACATGAGGGCCCACATGCGCCGGTCCTCCGCGTCGTCGGGCCACGGGTGGCGCGCAGACCTCTCCCCCGGTCCGCGTCCGGTGGCTTCGATCAGTGCGGCAGGCTGCCCGGCCTCGAGGATGGTCGTGGGGTTGGCGCTCACCCTGGGCGGGTCGCACCGGTCGCACACGTTGGGCTCGACGAGCCCCTCCCGTGCCGCGTCGGTGAGCGCAATGCGCAGGCGGATGTACGCGTTGAGGGCGGTCTTGCCGCTCCGGTCCCTCATGATCGTGTTGCCTATGCCGCGCACGTGCCTGGGTTCCAGGTCCTGGAGCCTGACATCGCCTATCGTGTCGGCGATGTTGCGGCAGTCGCTCCTGTAGGTCTCGTACACCCTTGGCTTGATGTTGGGGCGTTTGTATTCCTCGAGCCACCGGTCGAGCCAGTCGCGCAGGAGCGGGGACCGGTTGGTCCTGACCCTGCCGGTCCTCTCGTATTCGGCCAGCGCCTCGTCGAATTTGCGTCGGGCCTCGCTCCTGATCCGGTCACTCTTGTCGAGCCGGCGGCGTTTCCCCGTGGCCGGGTCGGGGGCAGTTCGTGGCGGAAATGCCAGTAGCCCCTCCGGTCTTTCGTCATCGATATGCGGTGTGGTGTCTCCCAAGCCTTGTGTCCGTAGTCATCCAAGCACCTCCGGTGTGTACCCTAACGTGTACCCTAATTGACCGTAAAGTGCCGAATACTGGGGAAAATCTTGCTCAGTCGGAACGGTTCCCGGACGCCCCGTGACCTTGGGAAACCCGCCAAAACTAGCGGAATATCAACGATAATCATGGAGCGGGCGACGGGAATCGAACCCGCGTAATCAGTTTGGAAGACTGAGGCTCTACCATTGAGCTACGCCCGCAAAGCCATCTGCTCGGTAAAGAGCTTACCACAGGGTGGGACACCTTACCTGTCGGGTCTGTCGCCCGAAATAAACGGATCATTCCGCATACGCGGATAGCGCCTTGTAATAATCCAGCACTTCAAACAACTTGCAACGCTTCAGCTGTACTGTATGGCACCATCGGAAATCGTCAGGGCCGGCCACTCGAAGAAGCAGCCGGCCGTACCTTGCGGAATCAGAACATCGGTGAATTGCAAATCACCACGGCGCTTGACCCGGTGGCCTCCTTGTGATCCTTGGAGACGCCGTTGACCAGGACGTCGCAGGTCAACTTCTGGTTGGGGTCCTGATTGATGATGTCGCCCATGACGGTCATGGTGTGGGTCTTCTTGGCTTCGTCCCCTGTGATGTCCTTCTGCCAGGAACCGTTGAAATTCTCCTGGCTGGTGGCACCGGCGGGACCATAGGCCACCGAACCGGACCCTGTGGAGGTGGCCTTGAGGGTGATGATCTCATCCTTGGCCTCGTCACCGACTGCAGGTGCCTCCGTTGCTGTATTCGACTCGGCTGACTTGTTTCCGGATTTGCCCTCGTCCTTCTTTTGTGACGTGGTTGTTCCCGCCGACGGGGAAACGGAGTTCGCCGCCTTGGAGAAGCCCGCCTGCATGGCCAGGGTGATCACCATGGCCAGGATGCAAAGAACGGTACCGGCTATGGAGAGCCCCTTGCCCTTCTTGCGCCCCTTGCGACCGGTTGCGTGCACACCGACCAGGCCGAAAACCAATCCGAGAATGCCTACGACGAAAGCGAAGTTGTTGATGATAGGGATGAAGGAGAAGATGATGGCGATGACTCCCAACACCAAGGAGCTAATGGCCATGGCACTGACGGAACGCTCCTCCGACCGGTTATGCCCATGACCACCACGGCCCCGGTTGGGATTGACGGGAGAACCGCCCTGCCCCATCATCCCACCGTCGGCCCCATAGGGACCTTGCTGCCCGGGCTGTGCCGGATAGGCACCTCCCTGACCGGCAGTGGATTGGTCGGCTTGGTATACCCCCTGCCCTGCTGACCTGGCATCCAACGGCGTCTGGCGCTCATTGGGATGGTAGGCCGGAATGGATGACTGCCGTCCTGCGTCCGACTGACCGGCTTGCTCGTTCTGGGGACGGAACCTGTCAAAGGCGTCCCCGGCCCCGGCATTGGTTCCATCGCCGTAGCCGTCGGTATCGCGATTGTAATCCTCACTCATCCTATGCAATCTCCTTGTGCTCTCTACTCTCTCTGGCGGTCAACGCAGATCATCGATGGATATCACCTACGAGGTGGTATTCCGATAGAAAACAACCCTGATCCATCAAAGTTTCATCTCGCAATGACACCGACGTGACCAGCGCTGAAGTCATCACCTTGGCATCCGTTCTGTTCGTTGACACTGTCATGCTATACGTCGGGCGATTTCATCGAAAGTGTACAAACGGGCAGAATTGCCTGCCCAATCGGGCAGGAGCAAGGGAACAAGAATGACCACTCGTACACTGACGAAACCATAGAGGGCAATTATCCTTGAGTGTGACACAGCAGAAATGAACCGGATGGCATGGCCGACGAAATCCCGACCATGCCGGCACAGAGGAACTTGGGAGAACTGGCATGACAGGGTTGCGTGAAAGAATGCGTGGATACCTGGCCGCCGACCCCAAGGACGTGGTTCCGGTACGCACCAGAACACTATGTACCGTCATCATGATCGTCCTGGCCACCTTCATGTCCTTGGCCGAGTCTGCCTTCACCTATAACCACATGGATGCCGCCGGAAGAGGGATCCTCTCTTTCTGGGCGGGTCTCTCCATGATGATTTCCTTTGCCCTGCCGTGGATACTGCTGGTCAAGAGGGACCGTCTGCCCTACATGACCTGCCTTCTCACCAGCCTGTCGACCCTGGTCCTGGCAATCGACCCCCTGATGGCACTGATGGGGTTGACCGGCCTGATCGCCCGCCGCAGACGGGTGGACCGGCTTGTCCCCTGCGCGACCGGTACCCTGGTGGCCACCTTGGTATCCCTCACCCGAGACCTGAACAGGCCACGAAAGGACTCCATAATCAGGACCCTGCTGACCGAGGGTGCCGATGCTGGTCTCAATACACCTCTGGCCGTCGTGGTTCTGAGTCTGGTCTTCCTGGTCCTGTCAATCGCCGTGGGGATATACATTCGCCTCTATACCACAACCCAGGAGGCCACCGAGCAAGCCAGCGCTGCAAATGTACGCAGCAGCAAGCTGGAGAACAGCCTGACCAGACAGCAGGTCACCGACACCATCGCCGTCGAGACGCATGACACCCTGGCCCATTCCCTCTCCCTGATCGGGCTCAACGCCAGCGCCCTTAAGGTCGAACTGGACACCCTGGCCAGACAGGAGCAGGCCTCTTCCCCGCAGGACCCGCTGACCGCCCGTTTGCTCGGCCTGGCCCAGCGTGCTGATGATATTCGCCAGCAGGCAGCCGGCGCCCTGGATGAAACCCACAGCGTCATCGACATGCTCCGTCACCCCGAGAAAGTACTCAATGACATAGCCCCGGATCCGCAAACCGCCCTGACCCGGGAAGCTCTGGACGACATATGCAGGGAGAGCCGTGACACTGGAATGACCCTGAACACCTGGATCGACGTGCGGAACCTGAGCAATCTGGACCCCGTCATAGGCAAGGTGGCTTTCCGGGCCATCCAGGAAGGACTGACCAACGCCCGTCGACACGCCCCGGGCATGCCGGTCTCCCTGGAAGTGACGGCCAGGCCGGATCAGGGTGTGCACGTCCATCTGACCAATCCCATGCCCAAGCCGGGTACTGTCGACCCGTCCGGAGCCAACCTGTCCGCAACTTCCGGAGGCAACGGAATCACGGGGCTGATCAAGCGGGTCAAGGCTGCTTCGGGCCAGTGCAGGTATGGAATCGATGACCATGGGCAGTTCAACCTGGATGTGGTCCTTCCTTTCGAAGCCACGTCCTGAAGCCAACGGATCCCAAGGCGCGCCATGGTGACTGGTTTGGGTAGCATAAGCAGCATGGGAGAAATTCATCCGGAGTCGGAGACAGGGGCGGCATCAAAACCGGGAGACACCGGAAATTCCCCCACATCTTCCGGCACCATCCTGGTCAGTATCGTCGACAACGATCCAATGATATGCCAGACCATGCAGGTCATCATCGATGACTATTCCCAAGGGCAGGTCAGGGTGGTCTCTACCTCCCTGAACGCCGACGACGCCGTGGCCCATGCCCGTCAGGAAAAACCGAATCTGATTCTGATGGATCTTTCCATGCCCGGGTGTGACGGTATCGAAGCCACCAAGCGGCTACGCAGACTTACCAACCCCCCGCACGTCCTGATCCTGACCTCTCTGAGCCCCTCCGATACGGTTGAAAAAGCCGTTGAGGCCGGAGCCGAGGGATTCATCTCGAAGACGGACCCGCCAAAGGAAATCATCTCCAGGATCATCAAGGCCTGCAAAGATGAGCCCCAATTCAACGCGGTCAGCACCCGCCAGCTCATCCACAGCCTGTCCTACAGCCGCCCCATGACCAGGAGGAACCAGGCACGGGCCATGCTGGACTCATTGAGTGAGCGCGAGCGCCAGGCCACCATCCTGGCCTCGGAGGGTATGACCAATGCCGAAATCGGCAGGACCATGTACATCAGTGAGCGCACGGTCAAGGCCCACCTTTCGGCAGCGTGCGACAGCCTCGATATGAGCCGGGTCCAGCTGGCACGACTGGTGGAGAGGGCCGATCTGGAAGACCGGGAGACCGGCCCGGACCCGCAAGCCACCTGATTGGAACCACACCGCTTCGGCAGCAGCCACCAGATGAACGCGTTCTGCCCGGACCCCCACATGTCGGCTTGACACTCCCCCGGCCCCGTAGATGACACTGACTCTGAAGTAATCCCCACGTCCTCGATGACCCCGCCGATTCTCATTCCGTCCATCCCCCAGGCGCTGAAGGCCTCGATGCCCATATAGGGCACAAGCTACTGCCCCCCCCCCCCGGACAGAAGGGCCGCAGGAAGAGCCCATATCGCTGATCACCCGCCCAACGGATCAGGAGGAATACCCGGTTCCTTTCTCACGCCCTCCCCCTTTCCCACGGTATCCGATGGCATTAAGGAGAACATCCTCCTCAGGTGTCCCTGAGATAATGAACCAACCGGCACATCCTCGCGTATCCGACCCTGGTCGACGCGGACGAGACACGAGCAGGTACGGCGGGCAAACTCGAAATCATGGGTCACCACGATGATGATGACCTTCCCCATGTCCGAGAACTGGCGGATAAGCTGCGCCACCCGGTTCATGCCGTCGAAGCCGAGACCTCCGTTCGACTCATCAAGAACCATGAGGGCCTTTCCGCAGATCATGCCCACGCCGACCGTCAGACGTTGCTTCTGCCCTCCCGATAGGGTATTGGGATGGCGTTCACGCAGGGCGCCGAGCCCGAACTCCACCAAGGTCGTTTCGGCCAGAGACCTCTCCGGGTGCCTGATGCCGAAGGAGCACTCAGCCTCCGCACTCTCGGCGAAGAGCTCGTGATCCACGTCCTGCATCACCATGTAGGAATGTCGCAATCGGGCCATGGGTTCACCCAGCCGACCGGACCAGAAAAACTCCTCAGGGATGAATATCCCGACAATGCGCCCATGCTCCAGGTAGACGGTCCGATCGACCGGATCCATGAGGTAGAACAACCAGTGCTCCGCGATCAGGATGGTCTTGCCCTGGCTCTTGATAAGGCAGGTGCCCCCTCAGCTCCGCGATCGGGGCCATGTCGAGATTGGATGAGGGTTCGTCCAAGAGGTATATTTCCGAATCCATGGTATAGACGGAAGCGAGGGCGATCTTCTGCTGCTCACCACCTGACAGTTCGAAGATGTTCCTGTCCATGAGGTCTCGGATGTTGAGGCCCTGAGCCGTCCCGGTCACCCCGCCCAACCAGTTCCCCGACGGAGCGGGCCCGGTTCTCGATGCCAAAGGCCATCTCGATGTCGGTGTTCACATTGAAGAACCGGGTCCTGAGATTCTGGAAGACGGATCCTACCTTCCCGGCTATCCGGTACATGGGCAGGGAGGGTATGACACTCCCATCCACCCTTGCCTGTTCCTAAAGCTCCCTGGGAAAGAACTGCGGGACGAACCCGTTGACCAGCCGCGTGATGGTAGTCTTTCCGCACCCGCTGCGGCCGCAGCAAAGCACGCGCTCCATCAGTCACGAGGAGGTCGATACCATGCAGGCCGTCGCCCTCTCGGCTTGAATAAAAGAGAAGGAAACCCCATCGAATCGATTCCGGGACGACCCAACCGCGCCCACAGTCCGAAGACCAGGTCATTGACGGCAAGGACCATGACCACACAATCCGATGGACCGCATCGAATCCGAACCAGGCATGTGCGCTGTACCGGATTCTCGATCCCCTGGTGACCGAATCGGTCGAGAGCTCATCCGCCGCCCTTGCGGCCGACATCATCAGAGACACACGGATGCACTCCACCGTCAAGACGGGACGGGTGTGGAACCCGGCCGACGAGGGGAAGACACCACGCATCCGCATAATGTCCTGGATATAGACCCGGTCCTCCTGGATGGTCGGCACGTACCGCAAAGAGAACCGACAGAGGAATGACGAGCTGTCTGGGGGTGCGC
This sequence comes from uncultured Bifidobacterium sp., assembly GCF_945269915.1. Classification (GTDB taxonomy): domain Bacteria; phylum Actinomycetota; class Actinomycetes; order Actinomycetales; family Bifidobacteriaceae; genus Bombiscardovia; species Bombiscardovia indica. The sequence goes on from NZ_CALYOY010000001.1 coordinate 8,641, forward strand.
ACCCGGTTCATGGCCAACAGGAACTCATTGCCCTGGCCGTCGTCACCACCAGCCCAGCCAGTATGCCACGGCGAAGACCCTGTGGAAGAGACCCAGGAAGGCCACAAACATGGTCAGGAGGGAGCCGGTCATGTGGGCCAGGACCTACCCGGTCAAAGAAACAGATGACCTCATACGCAACGACGGCCTTGGCTCTGTACCGCCATCGCCCGCAGGCGGCACGGAGCAGACCTATCGACACCACCAACACGAACTGGCAGACCAACGAGGGGCAATCATCGACGAGACCACGCAGATCAGGATAAGAATGAGCTTCGTACGCGGATCCAGATGTGGCTCCCACCCTCCGGCAGCCCCTGTCATGCATTGATGCCCGCTTTTTCGAACTACCTCCTCAGCAGTACAATTCCACAAGAACACTGACCGATGCCGTTACCGGGATCGGAACGAACATGGCTATCAGCATCCAGGTGTTGGCCGTGGCCTGCGTGGTATCGTCGTAGGATTTCTCCGTCCCGTTGCCCAGCATGGTCCTGGACCAGCCGGCCGGATCAATGAAGAAGACCAGATACGAGCCGGTACCACCCAAAGAGAAGAGAATGCAGGACAGGACGTTGACCATCCGGCTCCTGTAGTGACGTGTTCCTGCGACCAGCTCGGCGACGGCCCCCATGAGCATATACCCCAGGGCGAAGGCCCGGTGCATACCGGTGATGAACCGGACCACCCCCATCAGAATGTCCATGACGGTGATGCTCCAGGGCTTCTGCACCCGTGCCACCCTGAGCAGATCGATGGGCCCGCAGAGCAGGGCCGAGGCGGCAGGCATGTAGAAGGTCGGTACCGGGTTGGAAGCGAAGAAAACGCCCCCGATCAAGGTAAAGACCAGTATCAGGGCCGTGAATATACCAGTGGTGACCAGGTCGCGGATGGTCAGTCCTTTTCTGTCACGGGTTCGATCCGCCATGTGTTCTCCTTCTGCCGTGGAACTGTGTGAGAGTCAGTCCATGGCTTGAAAGTACTGGTAAGCTGGGTGGCCTGTTCGTCCCCATGCTCCAAAGAAACGTCCGTTCGTTTCAGAAATGGCGGGTCGCATGCGGATCTATTCGGATTACTATGAACCCCTTCTCCAGGACAACCACTTCACCCTGGTCAAGGACATGGATAACTTCAATCCGGCGGGGTGCTGCTGGTCCCGGTCATCCGAGGTCTGAGAAGGGTTTTCCTGGATCTATGCGCAGAACGACCTGTTCGATATCAAAATCCACGAATTCCGTTTCCACGGCGACTTCATCATGGACTTCCGGTTGCCGAATACCTGAGCGTACCCCTGTATGATTCCATCTCCGGGAAAGAGACATCACCACACCGATGCCTTTCACCGCGATGCATCAAGACCTTCATCAGCGGCCGCGAGCCATACCGGGGGACTCATCCATAAACAGGCTCCAATCCGAAGCATAAGCATCAAGGTGATGCCCGCCTACTATCAGGATCATCTGCAGAACCACTACCATGGCCACTACCGGAATCCTCTCCCCGTCTCCCAGAAAGTCGACCAGACGGAGGACTTCCCTGCCCTTGGCCATGCTCCTACGCGAGGTGGAGCGGTACCGCGGAGACGGCATTGCGACACGGTTGTTCTACGAGAACAAGGTGGCCCAGGCCATCTCCCTCCTCATCGCCCGGGAGAAGGCTCTGGGGAATCCTGCCGGAAGGCGCTTGAACGGCCAGGACCGGGTGCAGCTTGAGAACGTCACCTCCTATCCGGACGAGCATTGCTCGGATGAGGCATCCCTGGACTTCCTGACCACAATCGCCTGCACGGGGAGGACCAAACTCAAATCGACCTTCAGACAGGTGCACTGCTGCGCAATCACGGAATACACCCGGGGCATGTGCATGCGGGAAGCCGGACGTCTCCTGTCTGAAACGGACCGTTCCATGCATCGGTTAGCAGGCATGATCGAATACTCCACCTCGAGTCGGTTTGCCGAGCTCTTCCGCAAGGGCACCGGTCTTGTGCCGTCGGAATACCGAAGGATGACGAAGGAATCCGAGTACGGAAAGACCAGATCGGCTCAGGACCACCGGCAGCAGAGCAGGACCACCGCCGAGGCGATGCCGCCATCGTGGCTTAGGGCAATGCGCCAGACCAGGCTCGCGGCCCCACGGGGATTCGCCTCGAACGCCCCAACCGAATCGTCGCCGTTCACCCCGGACCAGCCAAGTCTGCTCTGGCGTGAATCGGACGGATCCGGGAGTGACTCATCCAGGCGGTCCTGGACTTCCTGCCCGAGATGAACCCCGGGCCTGCCACGCCTGTCGTCCAGTATCTCAATCCCACCCCAGGGGAAATCGTCGAGACCATAGGGGGCGGGCTCATCCCGCAAGGCCTCCGACCAGGCCTTCAGAACGGCCTCCTTACCAGCCCAACGAACAGCCAGGTGCGATTCCACATCATCACCCTTGACCCGGGCCCGCTCCTGGGACTGCCTTTGCTCACGGACTGAGAACAACCTGCTCATCCGAGTACCGGGCATGGCCAACCGCTCGGCGAACTCGGCTATGGAGACCAGGTCATGTCCCAGGCCCAGCACAGTTTCCTCACCCGAAAAACCCATGATATGAGTATGGCCCCGGCAGATGTCATCGGCAAGTCCGGGAATCGACAGTCCGGCATGGCAACCCAGCAAGGCCCTCAGTGAGTACCCAGTGATTCCACACTCTGTGTTCGCACGCACAGACCCTCGGCAATCATGCCCGCACCCGGGCGAAGCAACCCCTGTCAGCCTCCGCTTTCCTGTCTTTGCACTCATTCCGCGGCCGAACCGGGTTCCCTCGGGCCTCCTCCATTGTCGAGGGCCTCTTGATCCGCATCCGCATAATCCGGCAGCATAAGATCGTCACGCCAAGGAAGGTAAAACCGCTATCGGCTTTCAGGAGCGTCTTCGTCAGTCTCAGGGCCAGAAGCAGGGATTGGAGACCATCGTCTCCACACACCTGGAGGGACCAGCACTCCCGACTGCCTTCGACCAGCCCCACCCCGGTCGTACAAGCGCCATCCTCATCTTCGAGCGGTCGCTCCACAAAGAGCAGACATTCGACTCCGTCGTGCACAAGGCGTCTGGTGGCAATACGGTCGGACAAGGCGTCTCCATCCGGTTTTCAATCCTGTTGCATGACTGCCGTGCCATATCAACGGACGCGACGTTCCCATCAGGAAACCGGATTGAAGGAGGCCGAGCAAGCCGAACTTCTAATCAGCGACTGTGGGCAGCTCCAATCAGGAGGCTGGTGCGAACAGGGCCAACAGCCTTGTTCCCTCGTTATGGGTGCAGGCGAGTTCGTGATCGCCACCGACGATCGAGGATTCGGCAAAGGCGAAGAAGTTCTTCCCCTGTCCTGCCGGGTAATTGAGGTCCGAGGATGAGGACCGCATGGCTTTGCCATCGACGGTACAACGCCCTGCATCCACCTTGCGCAGATCCGACCTCATCGCAAGGAGGTAGACGGTACCCTGCTTCTTGGCGGAAATGGTCACCCTGTCGCCGTCCCCGGTCAGGTAGTATTTCTTCATTGCGGCGAATCTGCTGCTGACGTCTTCCAGACTCGGCTCCGAGCGGGTGGAACCCCCGCACCCGGCGAGGGAAATAACCCCGAACATAATCGTCAGAACCAGTGCTGGCAGTTTTGTATTCATGGTGTCCCTATCAGAATCGAACCATGCGATGCCCGTCACACTACGGGTATTGCCAAGTTGGGTCATACACTACCAGACATTCCTTCTCAGCACCAGACACTCCTGGCGGCTTGTCCGAAGTTCGGAACCACCCGCGTCATTCCCGTCTTCGAGCACCACCAAGCCTGGGTCAGGGATTACCCTCACCTCAAGCCACCGACGGAGCCGGTCAGAACCGGAAGGTCGGCATGACGAAGGGTTGGCTGAACCCCCCATGCATAAAGAGGGCCACGACGATGGCCAGCAGGCTCATCACCAGGCCGAAGATGACCATGACCTTCCCCTTGTGCCGACCACCGCTGCGTGCGAAGAAGAATCCCAGCAGGGAGCAGATGACCCCGAGGCCACCCAGGCAGAGGGCCACCAGGCCAACCTCCTTGAAGAAGGAGGCCAGCAGTGCGACGATGCCCAGTACCAGGCTGACGATGGCCATGGAGCTGACCGGGCGCTTGTCCGAACCGTCGGCCTTTATCTCACCCTGATTATCCAGCTGATTCCCGCCTTGGTTCCGGTTATCCTGTTCAACCATTGTCCAACCCCTTTCTTCCGGTTACGAAGAAGACCATTCGGCCCCCGTACCTATATGCTATGATCCGTGCAGAATCCGCTGCAGACACGAATCGCCGGCCCATTCCCATCTGCACAGACCCCGCGTATTCAAAGCAGAACCCTTCCAGCCACTATCCGGTTCCAAGAAAAGCAGTCTCAGCCAAACGTCTACGAGCGCCGGGAAGGCCGGGAATCTGGCGTCTATCAGTCGGTATTCACCTTCTGTAACCCCGTTAGGTACTGTCGGACCCGAACAATTGCAGGACTCGACTGGAACCAGTCGGCCAGAAGATCGAACCAGTAGCCCCTGCGACGATCAATGGTGCGGGAAAACAGGAACTCGCGAATCAAGTCAAGAACAAGGCAAACGGTAAACACAAGAACCACGATGGCCAGGGAATACACGGCCGCACCATGGCCTCCCCAGATCTTACCGATATCAAAAAAGGACCACAGCACTTTCCTGACCGGAGGGTAGTCGTGAATGAGATAAACCCCGAATGTTCCCCTGGCCAGATAGTTGATCAGCCGGCTTTTTATATACATCCGATCGGCAATCAACAAGCATCCGAAAGCGATGAGCAGCTGAGGAAGTTTGCCTTCGGCAATGAGGTAGTCAAAGACGATTCGAGGGAAGGGACCCCCATGGCGCAGATGGACCAGATCCGCGATGACCATGATGGCAAGTATCATCAGAGCACCTACACCGGCCATAGACCAACTCAGAGCACGGGAGGCTTTCCTCATATACCACCGATAGTATGCGATGAGCACATACTGATAAATGAAGCTGACGAAGGTGGCCGACAGGAAACCTGCATAATCATTGGGCGTCATGCCATAGGCGAGACCCCATACAAGCAGCAGGGTCACCGCCAGACATGCATGCATCCTCTGTCCCATTTTTTGCAGGCCCACAGTCACAAAGGGATAGAAGAGCAGGAAGAGCACATAATTGGTCGGATACCACCACATGTCGTACAAGGTGGGGAAGAAAGACCCGATAATCTGCTCAGACATGATGTCTTTACGGTCAAACACAAGGAAACAGACCATAAGCGTCAGGCTGTAGAACAGCATCTGCCGTTCAAGTATCCAGATACGTCTCAGCGACTTTCTGATGCTTAAATCACGCGATTCACATAAAAACCATGCCGATATACCGAAAAAGATGTCTACCGAAATCTTGCCCATTGACAAGAAGAAGACATACGCAAATTGATTGATTGATGCCGGCTGGTCAAAGGCAGGGAACGGATTGTGGGTGACATGATGATGAGCGACGATCATGAACATGGCAATGAGACGCAATAGCTCAAAACTTGAATTACGGCCACCGTGTGAACCTTGGCGCCCCAAGGCTTCTGCCGATCCTCTGACTTCGTTACTCATTCTCACCCCCCTTGCAACGGGAAGAAACCTTACCAGCGGCCGCTGACCACACAGAGGAGGGTAGGCACACCAGCCCGGTAATGCCTACCCCCCTCCGTACAAGCCAGATTCAACTGGCTCAGATCGGCTCAGGCCTGGTCGAAGTATCCGTCAGCACCCAGGCGGGCATTCGGATCCAGGAGCATGGCCTTCTCGACCTCATGGCCGATATAGCCGTGACCATCCTCGTGGAAACGACGGTTGTCGATGGGTTCATAGAGCGGAGCCCTACCCATGCGACCCTCCTCCAAATGGCGCTGGCCTGCCGCCAGTCGGTCATTGGCACGGCGACGCCATTCGGCAAGGGCCTCGGGTCCGGCTGTCTTGGCCACGGAGGCCTCGAAGGCGCCGGGATTGACGATGGCGCCGATGCCGGAGACATGGCCGAAGCCCAGGGAGGTGACCAGACCGGCCTTGACCCTGCCCACCTTGAGAGGCTGCTCCAGCCAGACCATGTGGTCATCGCCCCTCAGTGCCGGGTCGACGCAATCCAGGGAGGCATTGGCCGGAATGACCCCGGACTTGAAGAGCTGGGTCAGGCCGTTGATCTGGAAGATGCAGGCCCCGCCCTTGGCGTGGCCGGTCAGGCTCTTCTGGGAGATGACGTAGAGCGGGTTCCCGTCCGCCCTGCCGATGGCGTGGGCCAGGGTGTTGTGGAGCTCGGACTCGTTGGGGTCGTTGGCGTTGGTCGATGTGTCGTGCTTGGAGACCACCGCGATCTCGTCGGGCTCCACACCCAGCTTGGCCAGGGAACGCACCAGGTCGGAGTCCCCGCCACCCATGCCGGATGCCAGGGCGCCCAGACCGGGGGCCGGAATGGAGGTATGGGCTCCATCCGCGAAGGAGTGGATGTACCCCACGACCCCCGCCACGGGCAGACCCATCCTCAGGGCGATGTCCCCCCTGGTCAGGAGGATGGTGCCGCCACCCTCGGACTCCAGGAAGCCGCCGCGACGGCGGTCGTTGGCCCTGGAGAAGAAACGGGGCTGGATGCCCTTGGCGTACATTTCTGCGGAGTTGGCCGTGGCGTTCATGTTGCCGAAGCCGATGACCGACTCCACGCCGATGTCGTCGATGGCCCCCGTGACCACGAAGTCCGCCTTGCCCAGGGCGATCTTGTCGGCCCCCTCTTCGAGGGAGACCGCAGCCGTGGCGCAGGCCGAGACCGGCTGGACCATGTTGCCGTAGCCACCGATGTAGGACTGCATGACGTGGGCCGCCACCACATTGGGCAGGGCCTCCTGGAGGATGTCCGTCGGAATCTCCTTGCCCAGGAAGCGGTCCAGGTAGAGCTTGCGCATGGAGGCCATGCCGCCGAAGCCGGTCCCTTGGGTGGAGGCCACCTTGGAGGGGTGGACGGCCTGGAGGATCTCGGCGGGGGTGAAGCCTGCGGACAGGTAGGCATCCACCGTGGTCACGATGTTCCACAGGGCGATTTCGTCCACGTCGCCGACCATGGAGGCCGGAATGCCCCACTTCACCGGGTCGAACCCCTGCGGGAACTGGCCGCCGACCGTCCTGGTCATCGTGGCCCTGCGGGGGACGCGAATTCGGGACCCGGCATGCCGGGTGACCGTCCACTCACCGGACTCCTCGTCACGGGCGATGTCGGTGTGGTCGGGATCCTGGTTCACATACTCCTGGGCCAGGTCCTCGGTGGGCACCGAGAAGGCCACGTCATGATCCAGGAAGACATCGACCTCCTCCTCGTCGGTCCCGTCACGGTAGTCGGAACCCATTCCCTCCTCGAAGGGGCGGATGCCGGAGCGGGCCACGACATCATCGTGGTAGCGCTCGGCGATGTCCTGCTCGGGCACCAGCTCACCGTCCGTGTCGTACCAGCCCGGCTTGGGGCTGTCCTGCCACTCGACCAGGCCCATGTTCCAGGCCAGTTCGAGCACGGCGGCGGCACTCAGATCAACCTGACCGTCGGGATGGATGCCCATCTCGGCCTCGAACCGGGTACGGCCCGAGCCCCAGGGACCCATCTCGCCGATGGAGACGATGACGATCTCGTCCTCGGGCCTGGCGGTGACACCCTGCCATTCGGCCAGATCGACCGGGGCCTGGGTGGGCTCGTGCGGGGTCGGGAGGGCCTTGATGACCCTGTCCGCATCCCCGGTGGGGGCCACGGCCCGGGCCTGCCCCTGCTGGGGGTCCGTTGCCTGGGCCTGGTCCATCTGAGCGGCCTCGGCCTTCAGCGCCTTCAGGTCGATGGGCTCGCCGCCCAGCCCACCGGTCAGGTCAACCTGGAGTGGAGCCTGGACAGCCTGGGCCTTGGACGATGCCGTGCACAGATCCAGAAGGGAGTCCGCGATCTGCTCGGTGGAATAGGTGTGGATGCCATGGCCTTCCACCACCTTGACCAGGGGGTCGTTGCCGCCCATGAGGCCGGTTCCACGGACCCACCCGATCAGGGGGTGGGCGAAGGTGACACGTCCGGACCAGTCCTGCTCGGCTTTGGCCCTGTTGATGATGGCGTCAAAGGAGGCCTTGACCTCCCCATAGGCCCCGTCTCCGCCGAAGATACCCCTGTTGGGGGATCCGGGCAGGACCACGTGCAGCCTGTGCTCCACGTCGGTGTCGGCACCGATCTTGGAGAAGCCGGCGATCTGCCGCTCCAGGCTCCAGAGCATCAGCCTGGACTGGGACTCGAAGAGACGGCCCGAGTCGGCCATGGTCCCGTGCATGGGTGGTGCCGCGAAGGGCAGGAGGAGGGTGGGCTCGTAGGCCGGCTTCAGGATCGTCGTCTTGGCGCCGGTCGTCTTCTTCTGCTCGCTGCCGACCCAGTCAACCAGGGCGTCGACGTCGCGGTAGGAGGAAAGATTGGCGGGAAGGAGCCAGAGCCTGGCCTGACCGACCGCATGGCGGCGGTAGAGGTCCTTGGCCCAGATGACGGTCCGGGGTTTCATGGAGAAGGAGGTGGCGATGACGGTGGCCCCTCCCTCCAGAAGTCCGGCCACCAGGGCACCCGCGATGGAGTTCGGGGCGGCACCGGTGACGATGGCCACGTCCTTGACGAACCGCGAGGCCTTGGCATCCTGTTGGACCGGCTTGATGGCCTGGTCGGCAATCCCGGTGAAGACCTGAGCCAGGGTGGCCTCACCGCGGGCCGAAGCCTTGGAGGCGTACCAGACCGCCTGGTCGTGGACCTCCTGTCCGGCACCCAGGAAACTCAGCCCCTGACGCTGGTCATCATGCTCGTAATAGATATGCGCCAGGTCCTCCCTGGCCGTGGCCCAGCGGTCGTCGAAGAGGACTGCCCTGTCGGCGTCGAAGCGGGGTGAGACCTGGTCGGGCCAGTCGGAACCGAGTTCGGCATCGACAGCGGCCACGACGGCCGCATCTTCATCCTCGTCAGGCTGGGGGGCCGGGGCCTTGATTCCCAGCTTGTCCAGGAGGTACCTGGCCGTGGAGGCCAGGACACCCTGGGAGCCGGTGACCTTGGAGGCGAAGGCATCCAGGGCCGCTGAATCGACCACCGCGCCGCCCGCGCCGCCGCCTGCACTGGGCATGCTGACCGTGACACCCCTGGACTGGGCCACCTGCTGGACGGCCTGGTCGATCAGGGTGTTGGCCGCGGCGGTCGTGGTGACCGTCTCGGTGGGCAGGGCGGCCAGGTCGCCACCTCGGGAGGATGCCCCCCCGCGGGTGTCCAGGACCAGGCTGGCCACAACGGCCGAGACCCAGCCCGGACCCAGCTGCCAGGTGTCCGCCACGCGCTTCTCCACCTGCTGAAGCTTCAGACCGGAGGGACCGAAGAGGTCGCGGATACGTTCACGAACGATGTCCGAAAGGACCGGTCCGAAGGGGTGGTAGTTGGGCGCCACCTTGTTGACCAGGGCACTCAAGGCAGCCATGTTGGCCTCGGCCGCACCGTCCACGCTGGCCACACCGAGCTCGGAGCTGATGTCCATCAGGAGCTGGTTGCGGCGCGAGGAAACCCCGTTGGTCAGGGTATCCGTGGTGTCGCTCTCGCCGATCTGGTCCATACGGATCTTGGTGGCATAGGCCAGGAGGACGGTGATGGCATCGGAGGCCTTGAAGGGCAGGTCGGCCACATCCGAACCGGAGGGACCATCGGTCTGAGCCGGGGCCGAGGCCTGTGCAGGGGCGGCAGTGGCGGGAACCGAAGCATCGGAGGCGGCGGGAGCGGCAGCCGGGGCCGAGGCCTCGGAAGCAACAGGTTCGACGCTCTCCTCCTCCACCGGAACCAGGGAGTCGGTGTCGGTCAGGTAGACCCTGCTCTCGTCACGACCGATGTTGTACACGGCCACGTGACGTTCACGGAAATCAGGCAGTTTCAAGGTCCTGGAAGCCATGTTGGCCAGGGTGGGCGAATGGCCCAGACCGACCTCCACAAGCTGCTCCACGCCCAGACCACCCTGCTCGAGTCCACCGAACATCAGTGCTTGCGTCTCGATCCAGCGCACCGGAGAGGCGAACTGCCAGGAGAGCAGCTCGGTCAGAAGGAGGCGTCCCAGCTTCTGATCATCGGCGGCATAGGAGTCCCAGACCTGCGGGTTCTCCAGGGCCTCCCTGATCCGCTCCGAGGGAACCACCTCGAGAATGGAGGCGGCGAAGTCCCGGTTCATCTCGTAGGGCCGGGCCACCAGGTTGGGAATGTAGCGCCCCTCCAGGCGGGAGTAGTCGATCCGTTCGGGCAGGAGTCTGTCGAGCGTGTCCCTGAACTCCGGAACCCCCTTGCGCAGGAGGCTGGAGTGGAAGGGCACATCGATGCCGGGCACATACATGAAGGCGGGCTTGCCGCCGGCCTCCTTGGCCCGCCTGTTGGAGTCCTTGCGCAGGTACTCCAGGCCGGCGATGGTGCCGGCCACGGCATACTGCTGACCGGAAAGGTTGTAGTTGACGATCTCCAGGAATTCACCGCACTCCTGGGAGACTGCAGCCACGTACTGTTTGACCCCCGAGTCGTCCAGACCGAACTGGTTGGGGCGGAGGGCACCCATCCGGTAGTTGCTGCGGCCCTGCTCATCGCGCTCGATCAGGGAGTGCATGGTGGAACCACGGTGGAAGACCAGCTCCAGGACCGTCTCCAGGGACATGACCCCGGCGAAGGAGCTCAGGGCGTTGTACTCGCCCAGGGAGTGGCCGGCGAAGTAGGCGGGCCAGATGTCGCTGCCGGATTCGCGCAGACGTGATGTCTGGGCGAAGGCCACCGTGGCCAGGGCCACCTGGGTGAACTGGGTCAGGTTGAGCAGTCCATCGGGGTGGTGGTAGGTGACCCCCTTGGCCGTCAGGGTCTTGGGGTTGTCGCGGACCACGGCCAGGATCGAGAATCCCAGCTTGCTCCGGGTCAGGGCATCGGCCCGCTCCCAGGTCTCGCGGGCTGCGGGTGACTTGGCCCGCTCGTCCAGGACCATCCCCTGCTGCTGGATGCCCTGGCCGGGGTAGACATAGGCCGTCTTGGGGGCCCGGGCGATGGCCGTTCCCCGGGAGACCAGCTGGCCATCGATCCTGCAGGTGACCTCCAGGACCAGACCGCCGTGGTTGACCTGGCCGATGCGCTCGACCGAGATCTCCACCTGGTCGCCAAGCTGGACCATACCGTACATGTTGTAGGTCCACCCGGCGATTTCGTAGTGGGCGCCCTTGTCGTCCGTGGCCTGGGCCGCATACTGGGCCGTGGCAGAGAGCCACATGCCATGCACCAGGGGTGCCGACAGGCCGGAGACGGCCGCACCACGCCAAGAGGTATGGATGGGGTTGAAGTCACCCGATGTCCGGGCGAAGGCGGTCATGTTGTCGGGGGCGGTGACCGTCACCCTGCGCAGCATCCGTCGGGGGGTGTCCAGGATTTCGGCCTGGATGCCACCGAACTCCGGTGCCTCCTCGGGAAGCTGGTCGCTGTAGGCGCGGCCCCGGATGGCGAACCGTTCCACCTCGCGCGCCAGAACCGTGCCGTCCTGGGCGCTGTGAACCACATGGATGGTGACCACACGGCCCGAGGCGGACTCCTTGTAGTCCTCGGCCCAGGAGGTCAGGGAGATGCGCTGGCCGGTGTGGGCCAGGAGCTCCTCCTCGCTGACCTCGAGCTCAATCAGGTGGTCAAGGTGGACGGCGTTGAGGAGGCCCTCGATGATCGGGAAGCCCTCCACATAGACCGACCCCAGGGCCGTGTAGATGGCGGGCCAGGCAGGTCCGACCAGGGCATCGGGGGCGATCCTGGACGGAACCAGATCGTCAGGCAGGGCACCACCGGTGGCGGCCTCGTGGTCGAAGCCCAGGTTTTCGGAAAGCGTGTAGCCTGTACGGGCCAGGCCGAAGGGATAGGTCGCCTTGTCTTCGGCGGGCTCGATGGTCGGCATGGATTCCAGCCGGTCCCCGGTGATGGCGGTGTTCCCGATGCCGGCCGTGTCGGCCAGCATGGAGTAGACGTGCTGGGGCAGGCGGCTCCTGTCCACGACCGGGAAAAGCCCGGCCTGGGTGCCGTTGACGGTCAGGGGGATGACGATATCGCGCACGGCGTGCTTGTCGCGGCCCCCGTTGGGTTCGTCATCCCAGAAGGTGTCCAGGTGGATGTCCAGGTTGTAGTGCTCCCCGGCCTGGTCCGTCCCGGCGGGGGTGATCTGGTAGGCGGGGTCGCCCACCCTGGTCCCGTAGGCCGGGTTGGCCATCAGGTGGCCCACCCAGGAGATGTTGGGACTGCGACGGATGAACTCCTCGGCGGTGGCGGCACCCGCCAGCTCGCTGTATGCCTTGCGGGGCCGAGGGTCGGCTTGGCCGACCCGGTCGATGGCGGCCTGCTCGAAGCGACCCAGGATGGATGCCACGGGCTCATCCACGGTGGTGATGCCGGCAACCGAAATCGGACCGGGAATGGCGCGGACGGAATCGGCGGAATAACGGGGGTCCTCGGACTGCCAGAGCTGGTCCTGACCCCACCAGCGCAGGAGGTCGTTGTCTATGACCGGCACAAAGGGCATGGGCTTGGGGTACTCCCGCACCAGGACGGGGAACCAGGCGATATCGGTGGGGACCACCCTGACCTGGTCGGCCTGGGGGTAAGCCTGGCGCAGACGTTCCAGGGCCTGGGCCGGTTCGGTCACATCCTCACGGGAGGCGAAGATGGACTCGAACTCGCCGCTCTGCTTCTCGCAGACCCGGGCCTCGATCCGGCGCAGAAGGTGGAGGAAGCGGTCCACGTAGGTGTCGTCGGCCCAGGGGTATGCCAGCTGGGCGAACCGTTCGGCCCACTGCTGGTAGGTCATGGTCTCCAGGTCGCCGAAGTAGGGCTTGGCGGTCCTGTCCAGGGCTGCGATGATCTCATCCCGCCTGGTCTCCAGCTCCTCGGGGTGCTTCATGACCCGGACCAGGAGACGACCGCACTCGGCGGAGGCGTTCTCGATCTCATAGATGTCGGCATGGAGGTGGCTCAGACCCGAACCGACCCCTCCGACAGACTTCCCGCTGGGTACCCACTTCTCCCCCATGGGTGCAAAGGGATCGGGGTCAGGGGTGGTGATGTCGATGCCCGGGGTACGGACCAGGGCCTGCTTGACCTCGGGGTTGGTGTGGGCCTCCTTGGCGGTCATGGCGGCCGTACCGACCATGACACCGTCCACCGGCATGGCCGGCAGGTGGTAGGCCTGGGACCACTGACCGGAGATGTAGTCGGCCGCCCGCTCGGGGGTGCCGATGCCGCCACCTGCCACCAGGACGATGTTGGGGCAGGCCCTGACCTCGGCATAGGTGGTGGAAAGCAGGTCGTCCAGGGACTCCCAGGAGTGGTGGCCGCCGGCGGCGCCGCCCTCGACCTCCATCAGGATGGGGGTGGGGGCCACCTCCTTGGCGATGACGATGACCTGACGAATCTGGTCCACGGTGCCGGGCTTGAAGGCCACATAGGGGAAGCCCTCCCCGTTGAGCTGACCGATCAGCTTGACGGCCTCGTCGGTCTCGGGGATGCCGGCCGAGACGACCACACCGTCGATGGGTGTGCCGGACTCGCGCTTCTTGGGGACGATGTGCTGGCTGCCGAACTGAAGGTTCCAGAGGTAACGGTCCATGAACATGGCGTTGAACTCGACGGTCCTGCCCTCTTCCAACTGCTCTTCCAGCTGGGCCACGTGCCGGTCGAAGACCTCGGCGGTCACCTGGCCGCCACCGGCAAGCTCGGCCCAGTACCCGGCATTGGCCGCGGCGGCCACGATCTCGGGCTCCACCGTGGTGGGGGTCATGCCGGCCAGGAGGATCGGGGGTTTGCCGGTCAGTCTGCTGAAGGCGGTCTGGACCCGCGGACCTGCCGGCGTGGCCAGAAGGCGGGGGGCGAATCGAGTCCAATCCTGGGTCCGGGCAGGTTCATCCTCCATGGTGGAGAGTTCGGCGCGCTGGGCCTGGGAGGTGGCCTCAACCACACCCACCCCGGTTCCCTGGACCAGGTTCCCCACCAGCTTGCCGATGGTCTCGCCGGGCCCCAGGTCGACCAGCCAGAGGTCACGGGGGTCGTTGCTCTTCATGATGTCCCTGATCTGGCCGGCCCAGTCGGCATGGCGCAGGAGGACCTCCTCGGCCAGAACGCGGGCGCGGTCAACATCCAGGGAGCACCTGGAGGCCCAGTCGACGGTCAGATCGACGGCCCCGGTCATCAGGGAGGAGTGGAAGGGCAGGGTGACGTCAAGGTACTCCAGGACGGGGGCGAAGGCGGTGCCGCCGCGGACCTTCTCCTCACGCAGTTTGCTCTGGTGGGCGCTCTCCTTGCCGACTTCGATGGCGAAGGCGGCCAGGTCCTCGGGATACCCGGACAGGACCAGGTGACGGTCGGAGTTGGTCACGGCCACGCTGATGGGCCCACGGGTGCCGGGCACCCGCTCGATCAGGACCTCGACCTGGCGGCGGGTGGCCCCCTTGACCGAGAGCATGGGGGTGGCCTCGCCCTGGCGGTGGATGCCCAGCTGGCGGGCCTGACGGGTGCCGGCGGCCCCGATCAGCATGGCGATGGCCAGGATCTGGTCGATGGCCTCCGTGGCGGCAGCCAGGGATCCACCCTCCTGGATGGCCTGAACCATGTGAACGCCGATGATGCCCTGGGAGTGTCCCAGGAGGGCCACAGGAGCAGCCTGGGCAGGGTCGTACCCCAGCTGCCCCAGGTCCATGAGCGCACCCAACTGTGCCAGGGCGATGCCCGGAACGCTGACGGCCGCATCGGCCGCCGGTCCCAACCGAGCGGGATTGGGCTCAAACCCGAAGAGATCCAGCTGGCGGCCGTTGGTGGCCAGGAGCTCCGGCTTGACCGGCCCGAGCAGGTCGGAGGCCTCCGAAACCCGTTGGGAAAGCCGCCCCCGAATGTCCGGATCCTTGGTCAGATCCGCCAGGGCCACGGTCCAGGGGGTGGACTGGCCGGCGAACATGAGCGCATGGGGCTGTTCCGCTAGACGGTTGATGAAGAATGTGCTGGTCATGATTTCCTATTCGTTGACTGTGGTTCTCGTGCTGCTGAGGGGAGGGTGGTCCGCAGCGACAGGACCTGCCCCTCCTTTCGGGCAATCGGAGGTTGCACACCGAATACGGCTTCTGCGGTAGTGCGCTCACTTTACCCTAATTGGCTTTTCAGGATGTTCCGGTAATCATAAGGGCTGATTTCCGTGATGTTTGTCATTCATCTTCACCCGGCGCTTGTCGGCCAGGAGATCCAGGGCCCCGATCAGGACCTGACGGGTCTGCTCCGGGTCGATCATCCCGTCCAGCTCCCCCATCTCCAAGGAGAGGTTGGCGTTGACGGTCGTGGCCTCGTACTCCTCGGCCAGCCGCTGCCGGAGGGCATCCACATCCTGTCCGGCCTCCTTGGCCTTCTGGAGGTCGCGCCGGTGGATGATGTTCACGGCCCCCGGGGCACCCAGAACCGCTATCTGGGAGCTCGGCCAGGCATAGTTCAGGTCGGCCCCGATGGACTTGGAGCCCATGACGATATAGGAGCCTCCGAAGGCCTTGCGCAGGACCACGGTGACCATGGGCACCTGGGCGTTGGCATAGGCGTAGATGACCTTCGCCCCCCGCCGGATGATGCCGGCATGCTCCTGGTCGGACCCGGGCTTGTAGCCGGGGGTGTCCACCAGGGTGATGACCGGGAGGTTGAAGGCGTCGCAGAGCCGGACGAACCGGGCCAGCTTCTCCGAGGAGTCCACATCCAGGCTGCCTGCGTCGACCATGGGCTGGTTGGCCACGATCCCCACCGGATGACCCTCCAGGCAGGCGAAGCCGACGACGATGGACCGGGCGAAGAGCTCATGGACCTGGACCAGCTCGCCGTTGTCGACGACGGCATGGATCACATCCAGGACATCGTAGGGCTGCCGGTCGTTCTCGGGGATGATCGTTGCCAGACGCTTGGCGGCCTGCCGCTCGGCATGACCGGAGGCGAAGGCGTAGGTCGGGGGCTCCACCTCGCTGCTGGAGGGGAGGTAGGCCAGTACGGTGCGGGCGTAGTCGATGGCATCGGCCTCATCCTCGCCCAGGTAGTGGGCCACGCCCGACCTGGTGTTGTGGACGTAGCCGCCACCCAGCTGATCCATGCTGATGGTCTCCCCGGTCGCCGCCTTGACCACATCGGGCCCGGTGACGAACATATCGGAGTTCTCCTTGGTCATGACGATCAGGTCGGTCAGGGCCGGGCAGTAGACGGCTCCGCCGGCGCAGGGACCGAGGATCAGCGATATCTGGGGAACGAACCCGCTGGCCTGGCAGGTCTTGCGGAAGATCCTCCCGTACTGGGTCAGGGCCGCCACACCCTCCTGGATCCGGGCACCGCCCGAGTCGATCATGGCCACGATGGGGACCTTGATCCGCATGGCCATGTCCATGAGCCTGCAGATCTTCTCCCCCTCGGCCTGGCCCAGGGTGCCACCCCTGACCGAGAAGTCCTGGGCATAGACGCCCACCTTCCGGCCGTAGATCATTCCGAACCCGGTGATGACGGCCGACCCGGCCTTTCCACCGACGATGTTCCCCCCGGCGAAGCGGCCCACCTCCTCGAAGGTATCCTTGTCGAAGAGGAGGTCCAGGCGTTCCCGGGCCGTGTTCTTCCCCTTGGCGTGCTGCCGGTCCCGGGCGTGCTCCTCGGCCTGGCGGGCCAGCTGCGCCGCCTGCCGGATCCCCTGCCGCACCGGTTGGGTCTCGAGCCCGGACCGCCCGGTCTCCCTGCCCGTCTCCCTTGTGGCCCCGACTTTCACTGAACTGTTCATGTCTGCTCCTCCCCCCGGGCTGTCCCATCCCCTCCCGTCTCCCGGGAGGACGCGTCCTGATCCTTGTCGCCTCCTTGCAGGTCCAGGGTGACCAGGGTCTGGCCGGGGTCGACCCCCTGGGCGACCCCGACCTGGATGGACTTGACCGTGCCCTTGGCAGGCGCATAGACGTAGTTCTCCATCTTCATGGATTCCAGGACCACCAGGAGGTCGCCCTTGTCGACCGTCTGCCGCTCTGCAACATTGATCCGGGTGACCACGGCCTGCATAGTGGCCACGATGACCCCGGACCGGGCCGCATCCTGACGGGGGGATCCGGGCTCCGCATCTCTCAGCCCACGCCCACGCAGGGGCTGGGTGGGGCGGCGCGCCGCACCCTGGCGGTTGAAGGAGCCTCCCATGCCTCCCAGGAGGGAATCGGGCAGGGAAAGCTTGACCCGCTTGTCGTCGATCTCGACGTTGTAGGTCTCCATGGTCTCCCTGACCGGGGGCTCCTGGGGGGTACCGGATACCGAGGCCGGCTGACCGGTGGTGTTGGTCTTGGGCTCCATGGTCAGGTAGACCCGTTCCAGCCACTTGGTCGAAACGTCGAAGGAATGACCATTTTCGGCCGTGAACTCCGGGTTGGAGAAGATCTTCTGGAAGAGGCTGGCCGGGGTCGGCACCCCGCCGATGCTCATCTCGCGCAGGGCACGGCGAACCCGGGCCACGGCGGCCGGACGATCCTGCGCGGTGACGACCACCTTGCCCATCATCGAATCATCCCTGGGTGAGACCGTGTCGCCCACCTCAACACCCGAATCGATGCGGATGCCGGGGCCCGAGGGCCACTGGAGGGATTCTATGGTGCCCGAACTGGGGGTCAGGTTGGTGGCCGGGTCCTCGCTGGTGATACGCAGCTCGAAGCTGTGCCCGCGCGGGGCCGGGGCCGGGGTCAGGGAGCCCCCGTCGGCGATGATCAACTGTTCCCGGACCAGGTCCAGGCCGCAGACCTGCTCGCTGACCGTGTGCTCCACCTGGAGCCTGGGGTTGACCTCCATGAAGTAGACCGAGTCCTGGGGGGTGACCAGGAACTCGCAGGTGCCCAGCCCCTCGTAACCGACCGTATCGAAAAGCCGCCGGGAGAACCCCTCCAGCTGGGAGATGACATCGGCCGAGAGGAAGGGGGCCGGGGCCTCCTCGACCAGCTTCTGATTGCGGCGCTGCACGGAGCAATCCCTGGTGGAGTAGACCGTGAACTGGCCATGGCTGTCACGCCCGGACTGCGTCTCCACGTGCCGGGCCCGATCGACGAACTTCTCGATGAAGTAGTCTCCCAGATCGCCCCCCTGGAGGGCGTCATGGTTCATATAGAAGGTACGGAGCTCGTCACTGTCGTTGATCAGGGTTATACCGCGTCCACCGCCCCCGTCCGCCTTCTTCATCATGACGGGGTAGCCGTTGTCGTCGGCGAAGTCCAGGAGTGCACGCATGTCGGAGACCGGCTCACTCAGCCCGGGCACGACGGGCACCCTGGCCCGCTCGGCCACCTTGCAGGCCGTGATCTTGTCACCAAGCTCGTCCAGAACGGATGGGTCCGGCCCCACCCAGGTGATCCCGGCGGCCTTGACCTTGGAGGCGAAGGAGGAGAACTCGGAGAGGAACCCGTATCCGGGATGGAGGGCGTCGGCCCCGGCCCGCTTGGCGATGGAGACGATCAGGTCCTCGTTCAGATAGGTCTGGATGTTGGTGTCACCAGGCAGAAGGTAGGCCTCGTCCGCCATCTGGGCGTAAGGGGCGTCACGGTCCTGATCTGCATAGACGGCCACGGTGGCGACGCCCATTTCCTGGGCGGTTCGCACCACCCTGAGCGCGATTTCGCCTCTGTTGGCAATCAGCAGTTTTTTCATATACCCTTCTCTTTCCCCGTGGATGGCGGAGCCTCCCCCGCAATGAATCGATGCTTATCTGGTACCCGATGACACATCGGGAAGAACGCCGACATCGCCGGTGGTCACGGTGATTGACGACCCGTCCTCCAACTCAACCTTGAGGGAGGCATCGGGGTTGATGGCCAGGGCCTTGCCCCTGACCGGATCACCGGCAACTGGCCTGACCTCGACCTGGCGGCCCACGGTCCAGCTCATGCCTCCGATCCGCGAGCGCAGATCATCCAGGGCCGGGTCCGCCCGGTCCACCAGGTCGTTCAGGTAGAGGCTCAGGTACCAGGAGATGGCATCGACCAGGTCGTCCCTGAGCATGCCGTATTCGGGAAGCTGCCCGTAGCGGAGGTGGAGGGAGGTGGCCAGATCGGTGGGCAGGTGGTCTTCGGGCAGGAAGAGGTTCATGCCCACACCGATGATGACAGCGGACCACTCCTGGTCTACCGTCACCAGTTCGCAGAGGATCCCCGCCAGCTTGCAGCCCCCGCAAAAGATATCGTTGGGCCATTTCAGGGCCAGGTCGGAACCGGTCCTGGTCCGATCCGCGTCAAGTGGTCGGCACCCGTGGTATGCAAGGACATCCTCGAGGCCGTCGATGACGGCGAGTCCGGAGATCATGGGAAGCCATCCGGACCGGGAGCCCGTGGTCAGAGGGGTGGGGAGGGCCACGGCCCATGAGGAGAGGAGAGATTGACCGGCCTGGTTGACCCAGGTGCGATCAAGACGACCACGGCACCGGACCTGTACATCTGAAACCGCCACACTGAGTGGCACATTACAGTGCCCGGTACCGGGCCATCGCCGAATACCTTTACTTGCGACTCTTCCCTCATTTCGTGTAGCCGTAGTAATCCCCTTGCGGGTATTTTTTCGAGGCGTGTCTTCGGCTTTCCCCTTTGTGCCTGGAACTACAAACCCCTTCGTGTTCCCCACGTCCGTTGCGGAACCGCTGTCCCCAAACAGCTTCTCCACCCGTTGGCGCGCGTCTGAATACGGGGAGGTTTCCAGAGCATGGGCCAGAAGGGTATTGGTCGAATCAACGGTATCGAGAACCGTGATAGATGACACAACACCACTGCTCAGCGATGCCGATGGTTGCCACTTGGTATTCTGATGAGGCACATCTTTTACTATAAGTCACGGAAGGTTCTTCAGGAAGCTGGCTATCTACAAAACAGGACGTCCGATTTTGTACCTTTCCACAAATCACGCCACGGAGCGGCAGGACCGCCCCGGCAGAGGACACCAATCGTGTCCGAATCGTGGTCCGATGGATAGAATTGGATGTACCGAACCGCATGCTTCATACACGAGGGGGGACCACTTGGCAGCAGATACCGGTACCAGCGGCAACTCTCTGAGTGGTCACCGGAACCCTCCTGGCACCATCCTGGGCAGGGGCCTTGCCGGACTCATCTGTCTCTGGATCGCCTGGTGCACCTCGGTGGGCCCCATATACCGCCGGAGCGGGTCCATGGCCGAGTTCGGCTGGTCGAATACCCTGATTCTCCTGGTCACCCTGACCGTCTGCCTGGGCATGGTCGCCCTGGTCGGCCGCCTACTGAGTGGCGGTGAGTCCGTCTGGACCGGCTTGGAGAACGGACGTGATGGATTCCCGGGAAGGAAGGTCAGGGCCTTCAAGGATTCCCTGGACGGGCGGGAACGGTTCCGGTCCATGGTCGGCGCCTACCGGGCATTCATCATGGGGCAGACCCGGGGATGGAAACCCATCATGCGCCTCCTGGTCATTGGATGGGCCTGGGCCCTGGTGACCCTCCTGGCCGCGTACGGAGCCGACCTCTACGCACAGATCGCCGAGTGCACCAACTGGCTCCTGCAGATGCGGGGCGACGTGCCCCAATACGGCGGGAACGCCTTCACCCAGATGGACGTCTACCCGATCGGACACTACCTCTGGCCGGCCGACCCCACCTTCCTGACCGACCAGCACAACCTGGTCCTGACCTTCTTCTACGGGATGACGGCCCTGGCCTCCCAGCGGCTGACAGGCTCCTACGACGCGGGCATCGTCCTCCTGGGGGGGCTGCAACTGGTCTTCGGCGCCTTCTGCTGCGCCGTCACGGCTGATCGGTTCTTCACCGGCGGACGGCCCTGCGCTACCGGCGCGGAGACCAGGACCGTCACGGCAGAGCCTGGAGCCTACCGGGCCGGCCCCCTGGCCCGCACCCTGGTCATCATCTTCTTCCTGGTCTGCCCCTTCAACGTCTTCAGCACGATCAGCCTGACCAAGTCACCCCTCTTCGCCTTCGCCTTCGTCTGGTGGTTCGGCATCTGGTACCAGGCCATCAGGCAGGACGGGCCCGGCAAGCGCCCCTTGGCCAGCACCAGGACCCTGGTTGGTCTGGCCGTCAGCACCCTGATCATGCTGATCAGCACCAAGTATGGGGTCTACATCGTCGCCGCCCAGATCGTCCTGGCACTGATCCTGCACCGGCGGCATTGGCGGGCCTACCTGGTCTGCCTTCTCCTGCCCATCCTGGCCTTCACGGCCCTGATCACCGGCCTTGAGGGGGCAGGACGGGTCATCAAGGGAGACCCCGTGGAGAGCAAGAGCATCCAGCTCCAGCAGATAGCCCGGGTGGCCAAGGTCGACCCCTCAGGCATCGACGGACGGACCAGGCAGGACCTGGCACCCATCCTGGACCTGGGCTCGGCGGCCACCAACTACACGCCCTGGGAGGCCGACAGGGTCAAGTCATCCGGGAACCAGCCCAAGCTGATCGTCTACAAGTGGCGCACGGTCACGGCCGAGCAGATGAAGAGGTTGAATCGGGCCTGGCTCCACCTGGCCAAGGGGCACACCCTTCCCTACCTGGATGCGTTCATGGCCGAATGCTACGGCTACTTCGACGTCAACGACCCGGCCTATGTGGCCATGTCCTATTATCTGAATAACTCCTACGTGCAGGAATCCAGCACCTGGATCCAGTACTGGTGCCGGGATTGGCGCAACGGAATCACGGGCCTGGCCAGAACCTGGGCCAGCATACCCGTCCTGGGCTGGGTGGCCCAGGGGAACTTCTGGGTGGTCCTGGCGCTGATCCTGATTGCCGCCTGGCTGAGCACCGGACGCTGGCGCCACCTGCTCGGCTTCTTCCCGCTCCTGCTGATCATGGGGGTCATGGTCACCTCGCCGGCCAACAACTTCGAACGGCACATGCTTCCCGTGGCCATGGTGGTGCCCTTCCTGATCCTGGCCATGTCCCGCGAACGCCAAAGCGCTTCCACCCAGGAAAGGAGCGGGTCCCTACCATGCTGACACCCAAGAGAAGACCCCGGTCTGACGCTGTTGGGGGTCGCACCGGGGCGGGGAGTCTGTTCCGGAATGGTCTGGTACCGAATGGCTGAACCGCATAGGACCGCGGGCAGCGGCATCCCCCACCCGAATGGCCAATCGCCGGATGCGTCCGACAAGCCGGATTCCATGGCCGTCCCCCTGCCTGAACCGATCAGAACCCTGGTTCGCCAGGCCGAGAAGGACCTCGGCGACAAGTTGCCATGGTACGAGGATCTGCCCCAGGACAGCAAGCAGATCCTCAAGGAACTTATTGAAATCGCCATCGCCTCCTTCCTGACGTGGAAGGGCCGGCAGGACAGCCTCCCGCCCGACACAGGATGCGACTCCGAACAGGGCATGGTTTCCCTACCGGCACCATTGGAATTCTCTCAGGTCATCAGTCCCCGCCAGGCCATGGACGTGACCCGGGTCATCGTGGACCTGCTCGAGAACAACATCACCGTCTTCGCCCGTGAGGGGGAGCCTGAGGATGAGACCAGGGATACCATACTGCGCTATGCCTGGGAGGTGGCCTTCTCTGCCGCGACGATATACGCCGACCTGGCCGAGGCCCGGAACAGCATGGGAACCAGGACCGAGACCCTGATCATCGAGAGCCTAATCGACGGATCGACCGGCAGACAGGTAACGACCGGACTCACCATGCTGGGGTGGCCGGCCGACTACCGGTGTTTCGCCATCGTGGGCCGAACACCCCGGGGAGGGAAGACGAGTGCCGGCATAATCCACCAGCGTATCCGGCTCACCCTGGAGCAGGCTGGGGCCAGGGTACTTATGTCCCAGCACAACAAACTGGTCGTGATCCTGGCCGATATGGAGGAGGCTGGGACCCCGGCCGACCTCTGTGCCGGCCTCCTCCGCTACTTCGACAAAGAGAGTCCGGTCTGCCTGGGCCCGCTCCGTCACGGAATCCACGGGGCGGTCGAAACCATCCAGGCGGCCCTGAACACCTATACGGTGGCCCCTGCAGCCGAAGGGCTGAGTGTGGACGGCGGCCTACCCAGGCCCCTCCATGCGGACGACCTCCTGCCCGAGCGTGCCCTGATGGGCGACGAGAAGGCCTCGGACCAGCTCTACCAGGAGGTCTACAAGAGCCTGAGCAACGGGGATCGGAACAACCCCCTCCTGGTGACCCTGAGTACCTTCCTGGTCTCCGGCAACTCCCTGGAGACCACGGCCAGGCGGCTGGGAGTCCACCCCAACACGGTCCGGTACCGACTCAAACGGTCCATCGAAGTGACCGGCTGGGATGCCATGAACCCCCGTGAGGCCTTCGTTCTCCAGACCGCCCTGAAGATAGGCCAGATCCGCGACGCCCAGGAGCAGATGCAGGAACCCCGGGCATAGCTTCCGACCCAAACCGTCTCTGGTCGGTTGGGAGGTCTGCAGGGTCGGCACAGGACAGACTGCTCAGGCGCGGAACCATCGGCCCGACACGACGAGGCATGGAACAGGGTGGATGGCCGTACGGCCATCCACCCTCAGGAATCCACGAGGGCAACGCCCCCGAGACCACAATCAGAGCAGGGCTATGTCCAGAGGAACACCAGGACCCATGGTCGTGGTCAGGGTGGCCTTGGTGATGTAGCGACCCTTGACCGTGGCCGGCTTGGCGCGCTTGATCTCCTCATCGACGGCGCGGAAGTTCTCCGCCAGGGCCTTTTCATCGAAGGAGACCTTGCCCACGGGGAAGCTCAGGTTGCCGTTCTTGTCGACGCGGAACTCGATACGACCCGCCTTGATCTCGGAGACGGCCTTGGCCACATCCATGGTGACGGTGCCGGTCTTCGGGTTGGGCATGAGACCACGGGGGCCCAGGACGCGGCCCAGACGGCCGACCTTGCCCATCATGTCAGGGGTGGCAACCACGGCATCGAAGTCCAGGTAGCCGCCGGCGACCTTTGTCACCAGCTCGTCATCGCCAACCTCGTCCGCGCCGGCCTCGGTGGCAGCAGTGGCCTGGGGGCCACGGGCGAAGACCAGGACGCGGACGGTCTTGCCGGTGCCGTTGGGCAGGCTGACGGTGCCGCGGACCAGCTGGTCGGCCTTACGGGGATCCACGTTCAGACGGTAGACGGCCTCTACGGTCTCGTCAAACCCGCGCTTGGGCATGCTCTTGAGCAGGGCGATGCCCTCCTCAGGGGTGTACAGGTTGGTGCGATCGACCTTCTCGGCCGCCTCGCGGTACTTCTTGGAACGCTTGGTCATCTGCTTCTCCTATCAGCAGTCGCGGTGCGGGCAAGCGTATGCCCTACCGCTCACAACAAAAATTTCAGTCGGTGACGGTGATGCCCATGGAACGGGCGGTGCCTTCGATGATCTTCATGCCGGCCTCGACATCTCGGGCCGACAGGTCCTCCATCTTGGTCTCGGCGATCTCGCGGACCTGGGCCTTGGTAACCGAGCCCACCTTGGTGGTCAGCGGGTTGCCGGCACCCTTGGCCACGCCAGCAGCCTTGCGGAGCAGGTCCGCAGCCGGCGGGGTCTTAGTGACGAAAGTGAAGGAACGATCCTCATAGACGGTGATGATGCAGGGGATGACCTGACCCATCCTGTCCTTGGTGGCATCGTTATACTGCTTGCAGAAGTCCATGATATTGACGCCATGGGAACCCAGGGCGGGGCCCAGCGGCGGGGCAGGATTGGCCTTGCCTGCCTCGATCTGCACTTTGATCAGCGCGGTGACTTTCTTCTTTGCAGCCATTGCTGGTTCTTCTTTCTATGAAGCGGTGATGTCGGAGACCGAAGGGTCCCCTCCCGCAACTTGTTCTTTCCACATGCACCCTGGGGGCGCACAAGCCTGTCGATTATGACATGGGCCGACGACACGCCGACCGGTGCCGACCCGGGGCTAGGAGATCTTCTCCACCTGGTCGAATCCCAGCTCGACCGGGGTGTCACGCCCGAAGATCGAGACCAGGACGGTCAGCTTCTGGGTGGTGGGCTCCACATCGGAGACCACGGCGGCCATGGTGGCGAAGGGCCCGTCGGTGACGGTGACCTGGTCGCCCACGGCGTAGGAGACCTCGACCGTACGCTTCTTGGCGGCCTCGGGCTTGTCGCCTGCAGCCTTCAGGGCCTCGGAGGCAATCATGGGGGCCATCATCCTGACGACCTCCTTGCGGGTCAGGGGTGCGGGCTCCTTGCTGGGGCCCACGAACCCGGTGACACCTTCGGTGTCGCGAATGATGCGACGTGCATTCTCGTCCGGCCACATACGGATGAGCACATAACCGGGGACCCGAACACGGGTGACGACCTTCTTGCCACGGTCCGTGTGCTTCTCGACCTCCTCCATGGGAATCTCCACCTGGAATACCTGGTCTTCAAGACCGAAGGAGACGATACGGGACTCGACGTTGGCCTTGACCCGCTTTTCGTACCCGGAGTACGTGTGCAGGACGTACCACTTGCCCTCAAGGGTGCGCAGCTTCTTGGAAAACTCGTCAACCGCCTTCTGGCCGGCATCCTCCTGGGCGGGTTGATCCTGGGCGGTCTCACCCTGATCGACGGAATCCGCCTGGGCCTGCTCGGGGGCGGGGCCGGCATCTTCCCGAGCCTGCCGGTCGACAGGCCGGTCCTGGATCGGAGCCTCCTCCTGCCCCTCGGCCAGGGCCGGGACCGTATCCTGGGGTCCCTGGGTCAGATCATTGCCCAGACCCTCAGTCGTCAGATCATCACTCATGGATTACTCCACCTTCTACCTTGTTGCGCTTCAGCCGAATACGAGGAAGACCAGTTTGCCCAGCCCGAAGTCCAGAACCGTCACGAAGAGCATGAGCAGGAGGACGAAGATGAAGACGGCCACCGACCAGCCCAGGAGTTCCTTCCCGGTCGGGGCGACCACCTTGCGGATCTCATCGATGACCTGTTTGATGAACAGACCGATACGCATGAAGAAGTTCGGCTTGTCTTCTTTCCTTGCCATGGTCTACATCCTTCACTTGTCGTGCACTGCCAGCTGCAACACTTTGCAGGGAAGGCGGGACTCGAACCCACAACCTACGGTTTTGGAGACCGTTGCGCTACCAATTGCGCCACTTCCCTATCGGGACTTCTCCCAACAGTACTCGAGGCAGACAAACCCGCCTCCACTGTCGGAGAAAAACCGCCAAATTGCTATTTTAGCGTAAAGGGTGGTCTGAGTCCAACCGCGTGCCGTCACGACACCTCGGAGGAAGGCGATCAGACCCCGACCCAGACCTGGAACCGGCGCATCCCCTCGGCCAGGTCCGCATCGGACAGGGCGTAGGAGAAGCGCAGATGACCCGGAGCACCGAAGGCCTCACCCGGTACGGCGGCCACATGGATCTCCTCCAGCACCGCTGCGGCCAGGTCGGAGGAGGTCCGGCTGATGGTTCCTCTGGGGCCCACCGGCCGGTTCAGGAGTCCGGTTACATCCGGGAAGGCATAGAAGGCTCCCTTGGGTTCCGGGCAATGGACACCCGGCACCTGGCTCAGGGCGGCCATGATGGCCTGACGACGGAGACCGAAGGCCCTGCCCATGGCCCTGACCTCATCCAGGGGGGCCTGAATGGCTGTCAGGGCGGCCCGCTGCGAAACATCGGCCACGTTGGATGTCATATGGCCCTGGAGCTTGCCGGCGGCCTGGGCTACGGGGGCCGGAGCCACCATCCATCCCACACGCCAACCGGTCATGGCGTAGGTCTTGGCCACCCCGTTCAGGACGATCAGCTGATCGCGCAGCTCCGGCAGAAGGGCACCCGGGTAGGGGGTGTGGGCACCGTCGTAGGTCAGGTGTTCATAGATTTCGTCACTGACCACCCAGATGTGGTGTTCAATGGCCCACCGACCGATGGCCCTGACCAGATCGTCGTCCCAGACCACCCCTGTGGGATTGGAGGGGGTGTTGATGATGATGGCCTTGGTCCGCTCGGTACGTGCCGCCTCCAGGGCATCCAGGGAAGGCAGGTAACCCTTGTCCGACCCACTGAAGACGGGGACCGGCTCCCCTCCGGCCAGGGTGACCACTTCAGGATAACTGGTCCAATAGGGAGCAGGGATGATGACCTGGTCACCCGGGTCGAGAAGAATCTGGAAGGTCTCGTAGACGGCCTGCTTGCCGCCATTGGTGACCACCACCTGCTCAGGTTCCACCGCATAGCCGGAATCACGCCTGGTCTTGTCGGCTATGGCCTGACGCAGCTCGGGCAGACCGGCCGTGGGGGTGTAGCGGTGATTGCGCGGGTCCAGGCAGGCCTGCGAGGCGGCCCGGGCGATGAAGTCCGGGGTGGGGAAGTCGGGCTCACCCGCACCGAAGCTGATGACGTCGACCCCCTGGGCCTTCATGGCCTTGGCCTTGGAGTCCACGGTCAGGGTGGCGCTGGGGGCCACGGAATCGATACGTCTGCTCAGGGTCTGCCATTCAGCCATGCTCATGGTTTCCATGGTACCGCCCGTCTTCCGTTTTCTTCAGATAAGGACCAAAGAATCACGATGGACCAGTGGATGGGCGAAATGCGCCCCCTGTCGTCGGCGCAGATCCGTGGTGGTCAGGCCCAGCATCTCCTCGGCCTCCTCGGAGTCGTACCCGGAGAGCCCCTTGGCCACCTGGTCACCGGACTGGTCCCATATCCAGACCGGGTCACCGGCCGAGAACCCTCCCCGGACACTGACCGTGCCCGCCGCCAGGAGACTGGCCCGACCAGCCCGGAGGGCCTCGGCTGCCCCCCGGTCGACCACGTACCCGCCCTGGGGTTGGGACGCGTATTTGATCCAGAGCCTGTGGGAGGATCCCCGCCGTCGAAGCGGGGCGAAGAGGGTGCCCACCGGGTCCCCCTCCATGGCAGGACCGGCCTGATCAGCCCGGGCCAGGACCACGGGGACACCTGAAGAGGTGGCCATCCTGGCGGCATCCAGCTTGGTGGTCATTCCCCCGGTGCCCAGACCCGATGAGGACCCGGCCGCGTCGATCCGATCCATGGCCTCGGCCACGTCGGGAACGAATTCGATCCGCCTGGCCCCGGGATGGCCGGGAGGGGCGGTATAGAGGGCATCCACGTCGGTCAAGAGGACCAGGGCATCAGCGCTGACGATGTTGGCGATCAGGGCCGAGAGACGATCATTGTCGCCGAAGCGGATCTCGTTGCTGGCCAGGGCGTCGTTCTCGTTCACCACGGGGATGACCCCCAGATCGAGCAGTCGGCAGAGGGTACGGCGGGCATTGCGGTACTGGACGGCCAGGGTGGTGTCGCGGGCCGTAATCAGAATCTGGCCAACCCGCAGCCCCCTTCGGGAGAAGGCGGCCTCGTACTGGGCCATGAGAAGTCCCTGGCCCACCGATGCGGTGGCCTGTTGGGTGACCACATCCTCGGGGCGGGACCGGAATCCCAGGGGGCCGAAACCCGCAGCGATGGCCCCTGAAGTGACCAGGACCAGCCTGGCCCCATCGTTGGCGGCCGAGGCCAGGGCCCCGACCAGGGCGTTCAGGCGGGAGGTGTCCAGGTGACCGTCGGGGGTCGTCAGGGAACTGGAACCCACCTTGACCACCATCGTGCGGGCCTGGGCCACCCGGGCACGAATCTCGTCATGACTGGGTGCGGCCATGGTCGATCAGTCCCCTTCCCCGGTCTGGTCCACCTGGGTGTCCGCCTCCTGGGCCGGCCGACCCAGGAGACCTTCCATGTCGTGGGGGTCGTCGGCCACGGAAGGATCGGCCCAGTGCCCGACCTTGCGCTCCCGGTCCATGACCTCGCGCACGGCCTGACGGGCGTCCATCATCCTGTGGTACTCCTCGCGGCGCTGACTGTTGGTCCGGCGGCGGGTACGGCCCTCGGTCTCCTCCAGACGGATGTCCTTGCCACGGGCGATCCGGGGGGTTCCGTCCAGCATCTCGGCCCCGGCGGCGATGGTCGGATCCCAGTCGAAGGCCATGGCATCATCCCCGGGGCCGATCCTGACCTCATCGCCCGGGTGGGCACCCTCCCGCCGGAGGGCGTCCTCCACGCCCAGGCCCGCCAGCCGGTCGGCCAGGAAGCCCACGGCCTCCTCGTTGTCGAAGTTGGTCTGGCGGACCCAGCGTTCGGGCTTCTCCCCACGGACCTGGAACCAGTGCTGACCGTCGCGGTTCCGTCTGCGTTCCACCGTGAAATCGCCAAGGGTATCCCCCCTGCGGCCCCGACGGGTCTCCAGGGGCCGGATGACCACCCGGGCCTCCTCCTCGGCGGCCTGGGCTCTGAGCTTGCCACGCAGGTGGGTGACCAGGGCGGCCAGGTAATAGCCCAGCTCCTTGAGCCCCTGATGGGAGGCAGTGGAGACGATGAAGACCTTCAGCCCCATGCGTTCGAATTCGGGACGGACGAATTCGGCCAGCTCCCGGGCCTCGGGCAGGTCGGCCTTGTTGAGGATGACCACCCTGGGCCGCTGTTCCATGGGGATGACCCCCAGGGGCAGCTCCAGCCGGTCGGCGTATCTGGCGAGTTCATCCTCCAGGGCACGGTAATCGCTGACCGGGTCCCTGTCCGGCTCCAGGGTGGCGCAGTCGATCACATGGGCGATGATCTCGGTCCGCTCGATATGGCGGAGGAACTCCAGGCCCAACCCCTTGCCCTGGGAGGCGCCGGGGATCAGCCCAGGCACGTCGGCCATGGTGAAACGGTCATCCCCGGCCTGGACCACGCCCAGGTTGGGGACCAGGGTGGTGAAAGGATAATCGGCGATCTTGGGCTTGGCCGAGCTCATGGCGGCCACCAGGCTCGACTTGCCGGCACTGGGGAAACCGACCAGGGCCACATCGGCCATGGACTTGAGTTCCAGGACCAGGTCCCTGTCCTGGCCAGGCTCACCCAGGAGGGCGAACCCGGGCGCCCTCCGCGCCTTGTTGGCCAGAGATCGGTTACCCAGACCTCCGATGCCACCCTGGGCGGCGACGAATCGGTCCCCCGCGTGGTTCAGATCGGCCAGACGCCTGCCGGGTCGCTTGGTCTCGCCCTCATGGCCCTCGGCGGTGAAGACCACCGTACCCACCGGCACCGGCAGAATCAGATCCTGGCCACGGCTGCCGTCCTTGTCGCCGCCCAGGCCCATGGTGCCCGAATCGGCCTTGCGGTGGGGCAGGAAGCGATAGTCCAGGAGACTGGTGGCGTTGGTGTCGGCCTCCAGGATGACCGATCCGCCATGCCCCCCGTCACCACCATCCGGCCCAGCCAGGGGCTTGTACTTCTCACGGCGTATGGAGGATGCCCCATTGCCACCGTCTCCGCCCTTGACATGGACGGTGACACGATCCACGAATGCACTCATACCAACCAACCCCTATGCTCTCCGACCAAGCGGCCGCCGTCCGAACAATGAAAAAAGCCGCGTCCTTACCGGGCGCGGCTGAAGCGATGAAGACAGCTCAGGCCGTGACGACATCCACGACCTTGCGGTCACGACGCTCGCCGAACCTGACCTCGCCATCCGCCAGTGCGAAGAGGGTGTGGTCCTTGCCCAGACCCACATTCCGACCGGGATGGAACTTGGTGCCACGCTGACGGACGATGATGTTGCCCGCCACGACGGTCTCGCCGCCGAACTTCTTGACGCCCAGGTACTGAGGATTCGAATCGCGCCCGTTACGAGAGCTGGACGCGCCCTTCTTGTGTGCCATGTCTGGATTCCTTTCCTAAGCTTTTCGACCCGAATCAGGCGATGGCCGTGATCCTGACCACAGACAGCTTCTGACGGTGACCCTTGCGGCGTGCCACGCCGGTCTTGTTCTTGAACTTCTGAATGTTGATCTTGGGGCCCTTGGCCTCGTCATCCACGATCTCGCCCTTGACGGAGATCTTGGCCAGATCCTTGGCGGCCAGGGTCACCTTGGCTCCATCGACGACCAGTGCGACCGGAAACTCGACCGACTCGCCCTTCTTGGCGCCCAGACGGTTGACCTCAATCAGGTCACCGACCTGGACCTTCTCCTGATGGCCTCCGGCCTTCACAATCGCGTACATAGCCCTACCTTGCCTGTTTGTCTAAAGCTGAGCGCGCCCGGAACCCTGTCCGGACACCAGCCAACTACTATATAGGCAAACACACCGCATCGTCAAATGTATTCACCCTATTGCCAAAACGGGTTTCAGCTTACGACTCCTGGGCGACATCCACCGAATCCGTGGACTCCGTGTCGTCCTCATCCCGGTCGCCCTCGTCGGAGGCGGCCTGGGCCGCCGCAGCGATCTGGGCCAGCTTGGCCTTGACGGCCGGGGTGGACCCGGTGGTCACACTCTCCTTGGCCGACGCATTATGGCCGTGCTTGTTGGTCTTGACGAAGGGATCGCCACCCTTGACGGCGTAAGGGTCATCATAGGAAGCGGAGATGGTCGGCTCATCGTGGAGGATGAACCCACGCCCATGGCAGGTGGGGCATTCCTCGGAGAAGGCCTCTACCAGGCCCTGGCCCACCCTCTTGCGGGTCATCTGGACCAGACCCAGCGAGGTGACCTCGGCCACCTGGTGCTTGGTGCGGTCGCGGGCCAGGCACTCCACCAGACGGCGCAGGACCAGGTCGCGGTTGGCCGGCATGACCATGTCCACATAGTCAATCATGATCATCCCGCCGATGTCACGCAGTCGCAGCTGCCGGGCGATCTCCTCGGAGGCCTCCAGGTTGCACCTGGTCACGGTCTCCTCCAGTGACTTGCCCCTGCCGATGAAACGGCCGGTGTTGACATCGATGGTGGTCATGGCTTCGGTGCGGTCGATGACCAGGGAGCCGCCGGAGGGAAGGTAGACCTGACGCTCCATGCCCTTGCGCAGCTGGCTGTCGATGCTCCACTTGTCGAAGACATCCTTGCCCTCATGCTCGGACGGGTCCCACCTGACCAGCTTGTCCTTGAGGTCGGGGGCCATGGTGTCCAGGTAGTTCTCGACCCGGTCGTAGACCCGGTCACCCTGGACCACCAGGCTGGAGAAGTCATCGTTGAAGATGTCACGGACCACCCGGATGGCCACGTCGGGCTCACCCTGGAGGAGCTTGGGCCGCTTGCCGTGCAGGAACTCCTTGCGCTTGGACTCGATCTGCTCCCACTGACGCTGGAGGTTCTCCAGATCCTTGGTCAGGGCCTCCTCGCTGGCACCCTCTGCCGCCGTACGGATGATGACCCCCATGTCCTTGGGGGCGATCCTGGAGACGATCCCCTTGAGGCGGGACCGCTCGTGGTCGGCCAGCTTGCGGCTGACACCGGTCATGCCCCCCGAGGGAACCAGGACCAGGAAGCGGCCCGCCAGGGTCACCTGGGAGGTCAGACGGGCGCCCTTGTGGCCGATGGGGTCCTTGGTGACCTGGACCAGGACGGGGTCGCCCGACTTGAAAGCCAGCTCGATACGACGGGGCTGCCCCTCCAGACGGGTGGTGTCCCAGTTGACCTCGCCGGCGTAGAGAACACCGTTGCGGGCCTGGCCGATGTCGACGAAGGCGGCCTCCATGCTGGGCAGGACGTTCTGGACCCGCCCCAGGTAGACGTTGCCGACCGTGGAGACCTCCTGGATGTCGGAGACGTAGTGCTCCACCAGGATGTCATCCTCGATGACCGAGATCTGTGTGTGCTGCTCCTTCTCGCGCACCACCATGAGCCGGTCGACATTCTCGCGGCGGGCCAGGAAGTCCTGCTCCACCAACTGGGACTGGCGCGAACGCTCACGACGGTTGTCGCGCCGACGCTGCTTCTTGGCCTCCAGGCGGGTGGACCCCTCGATGTCGGTGATCTCATCGATGTACTGCTGCTTGCGGGAGCGGCGGGAACCACCTGTCTCCTCGGCCTCCGGTTCGGAAGACCTGGAACCACGTCTGCGCCTGCGGCGACGGGTCAGTCCCCCCTCTTCCTCCTCCTCGTTCTCATGGTCACGGGAGCGGCGACGACGGCGGGAGCCGAGCTTCTCGGTCTCCTCCTCGTGGACGCGCTCACCCTTGCCGCGACGGTGACGGCGGGAGGATCGGGAGGGGGCCTCCGCGGAGTCTTCCTCATCCTCGTCGTTGATGAAGGTAATGCCTTCGTGGTCGAGGTCCTCCTCGATCAGTTCCACCTCATCGGCGGCGCGGCGTTCCTCGGCATTGAGCCTGCGGGACCTGCGGGACCCGGACTCTGGACGCTCTTCTTCCTCCACACCGGACCCATCGTCAACGGCGTTGCGTGAACGCCGGCTCCTGGACCTGCGGGAGGGCCTGGGCGCTGCCGGCTCCTTCTCATCCTCCGTGCCGGATTCATCCCCGTCCTCCGGGGCCACCGGAATGACGGGCTCCTGGAAGAGAAGGGAGGTCATGGGCCGGGCCGGGGCCGGGGCCGAGGAAGCCGTCCGCGATGAACGGGCCTTGGACCTGGTCGACCGGGACCTGCGGCCCTGGTCATCGTCCTCCTGGACAAGGCCGGTCAGGGATTCCACGGCCTCCAGGGCACGTTCCTGACGATCGTCCGATTCCCCGGAGGAATCATGACCGGACCCGGAACGACGGCGGGAGGGGACCTCGGTCGATTCCGAGGCCTTGGTCCGGGTGGACCTGCGTGGTCTGGTCGAAGTCTTGCGGCGGCGGGATGCGGGCGCCTCTTCATCCTCGTCCGACCGGTCCTGATCCGCGGCTTGGGACTCGTTCAGGTCCGGTTCCGGATCCTGTCGGGGGGACCGACGACGGGTGCTGGAACCCGATCGGGTCTCCTCGCCCTCATCCCGGGTCTTGGTGCGGCGGCGACGCCCCCTGCCGGAGGTCGTCTCCTCGTCCTGATCGGCCTCGACCTTGACAGGTACGTGGGCGCCGGCGGCACCCGCCACCCGGACCACACGCCGTCCACCACGGCGACGACGGGTGGTTCCCTTCTCATCCTGGGGATCCTGGTCGGATGCCGGTCGGCTTGTTTGCGTTGCACCTGCTGAGGATTCTTCTTTACTGTCCTCGTTCGTATTCCTGGGCACTATGCTCCTTGCGGCACGCTGACTCGAACCGCGCTCACGGGTCCGACACTCTGTCACTCCACACTCTCACTGTGGCCGCACACCCTGTGGGATGCGCTCGGTCGGGACACCTTTGAAAAAGTCTTCCTGGCACAGGCGGACACCGGCGCCTGCATGGATCCAGACGAATCCATACAGGGGGATCAACGCCTACGCTGCAAGTGGTCAGGCAGAACCACCACTCTCAAGTATGACACAGATTTTGTATCATTGGTGTTTTTTGAGCCAGGAGACCAGGATCGACTCCAGCGACACCAGGTCATCCAAGGGAACCTGCTCATCCGACTTATGGGCAAGGAGGGGGTCTCCGGCACCCAGGTTGACGGCGGGGACGCCCAGGGCGGAGAACCGGGCCACATCGGTCCATCCCAGCTTGGGTCGGGGGGTGGAACCGTTGGTCTGGGTGATCAGATCCGTCAGGGACCGGGCCCAGGGCGAGGCCAGTCCGGGACGGGCCGCCGGGGACTCATCACACATCTCGACATCGAATCCCTCGAAGACCCCTCCGGTGGCCCGGTGCTCCCCATTGCCCAGCTCCGCACCGGCATCGGCCCCCATCATCAGGGCCTTGGCATCGGCCAGGGTCTTGTCCGGGGCGAAACGATAGTTGACGTGGACCCGGCATGTGTCGGGGATGACATTGGTGCCGGTCCCCCCGCTGATCATCGTGGCGTTGAGACCCTCCTGGTAGTCCAATCCATCCACGGCCACGGTCCTTGGCTGGTAGGCATCGAGTCTGGCCAGGATGGGGGCGGCGGAATGGATGGCATTACTGCCCATCCAGGACCGGGCCGAGTGGGCGGCCACCCCGTGGGTGACCAGGTCGAATCGCATGGTCCCGTTGCAGCCCGCCTCGATTCCGCAGTTGGTGGGCTCACCGATGATGGCGAAGTCGCCACGGACCCAGTCGGGATGGGCGGCCACCACCCTGCCCAGACCGTTCTTCTCGGCCGCGACCTCCTCATGGTCGTAGAAGACCAGGGTCAGGTCATAGACCGGGTTGTCCAGGACGGAGGCCAGATGGAGCATAACCGCATCAGATGCCTTCATGTCGGCGGTGCCCCGCCCCCGGAGCACCCGGGAACCCGGATGGGCCTGGGCCACGTCGGACCTGATCTCCGGGTCGCCGGTCTCCAGCCACCGGGGCGGCAGGTTCCCATTGACCGGGACCGTATCCAAATGACCGGCCATGACGATCCTGTGGGACCTGCCCAGGTCGGTCCGGGCCACGACCGTGTCACCCAACCTGTCAACCCGCCAGGAAGGGCAGGCCGCGAGCGCCGCCTGGACGGCATCCGCCAGCGGCCCCTCATCGTCGCTGACCGAGGCGGTGGCCACCATCCGCTCCAGTATCAGGGCCAGGGCCTCCTCGGAAGGCAGGGCGGATGTGCCGTCCAGGAGTCCCGTCTCCCGGGAACCGTGCCGGCGGGGTGCCATATCCTGCGGAATCGTGTTCATAGGACCATGCTATAGGCAGATGATTTCGGGGATGTCGGGACTTCCGAGCCTTGGATGGGCCCATCCGTCCATGGGACATCCGGAACGGGATCGGCATCCGGGTGGCACAATGGTGGTGCCCGGTGCCGGTACCCGAGTCCGTCACCGTCCGCATGACCACGATTTTGGGAGTTGGTGAAAGAAAAGATGCCCGGTCTGCTCAGTGCCATGGAAGGCTTTTTCATCATCGGCGTCGTCATTGCGGTGGGCTATGTGGCCTCCCGCTTCCATATCGGCGGGCCCTCGGCCCAGATGGTTCTGAACAAGTTCTCCTTCTTCGTCTCCACCCCCTGCCTCATGTTCGCCATCCTCTCCAAGCAGAGGCTCAGCGTCATCTTCCATCCCAGCATCATCGTGGCCTTCTTCTCGGCGGCGGCCGTGGGGCTGATCTTCGTTGCCCTGAACGCCCTGACCTTCCATATGGATGCGGCGAATGCCACCATCGGGGCCCTGAACTCGCTCTACCTGAACTCCAACAACATCGGCCTGCCTGTGGCCACCTACATCCTGGGCAACCCCACCCTGGTGGCCCCGATCCTGGTCATGCAGCAGGCCCTCTTCACACCAATAGGCCTGACCGTCCTGGATGCCACGACCACCGGGAAGCTGTCCCTGAAGACCATCATCAAGCAGCCCCTGAAGCAGCCCATCCTGCTCGGGTCCCTGGGCGGGATCCTGATTTCAGCCATCAGCGCCCAGGCAGGGCACTTCGTGATTCCCGACTTCGTCTTCAAGCCCATCGACATGATCGGCGCCTCGGCGGTCCCCATGATCCTGATGGCCTTCGGCATGTCCCTGCGCGGCTCCAGGCCCATGGGGAAGGGGACCGATCGACGGGCCACCCTGACCGTGGTGATCCTGAAGAACCTGGTCATGCCCATCATCGCCTTCCTCCTCGCATGGTTCGTCATGGGTTTCCGGGGCGTGGAACTCTACGGGTGCGTGGTCCTGGCAGCCCTGCCCACCGGGCAGAACGTCTACAACTATGCGGCCCGGTACAACGTGGGGACCACCTTCGCCCGGGACGGAATCCTGATCAGCACGATCACCTCACCAATGGTCATCGCCCTGATCGCCGTCATCCTGGGCTGAGCGGGCAGGCTCTCCCCCAGTCTCCCCGGACCCCGATAGGGCCGTCAGGACAATCCCCGGAGCCGTCAAAAAGGGGACGGGCCCCACTCAGAGTTCCCGGAGGAGAAATGGATGGCACTGCTGGAAGTGTCGGGCAGTGGGAGCGCAATATGCGAATCAGCACCGGACTCATGAACACAGCGTACCGGCAGGAAATGTCACCGATGGAACTCGACCCGGATTAATCCCTGGCGGCCAGGTCCTCGAGGCGACGACGGAAGTGGGGCCAGTCCTGGCCGAAAGCACCCAGGAGGGGACGGGAGTCGACCTGATCGATGGGAACCCAGGCCAGCTCGATGCTCTCGTCGTCGTTCATGTGCGGGTCCACCCGGTGACCGGGCCGCTCGAAGGCCAGGATGGTGGTGTATCCCCAGGGGCCATGGTCCTCAAGGTGGGAACCGACCACCTGGATGTCTTCGGGATGGACGTTGGCCTCCTCGTAGCTCTCGCGCAGGCCGCCCTCCAGGGGGCTCTCGCCGTCCGAGACGGCACCGCCGGGCACACCCCAGGTTCCACCCTCGGCGCTCCACCTGGCACGGTGCTGGAGAAGGACCTCGGTCAGGACACCGGTCTGCTGGTCACGACGGGCCAGGAGGACACCGGCCGCGCCGTTCAGGCCCCAGTGCTGCTTCCCACAGGCACAGTTCACCCAGCCGTCACCAGGCTGATGGACGTTTCCCTTGGGAGGGACGATTCCGCTTGGATCGGTCCGGTCCTCCGAATCCGCGGGCCGGACCAGGGCCGGATCCCAGAGGTCGGCCCAGTGCAGTCCCAGCTGCCCGACCAGGGAGCGCAGGGTTGGCATGCTCAGTCCCATGACCCCGCTGGGATCACCCTCGATTCCGGTGATGAAGGCGCTGCCCAACCCCTCCAGGGTGAAGGATCCGGCCACCTCCAGGGGC
Source organism: uncultured Bifidobacterium sp. (assembly GCF_945269915.1). Classification (GTDB taxonomy): domain Bacteria; phylum Actinomycetota; class Actinomycetes; order Actinomycetales; family Bifidobacteriaceae; genus Bombiscardovia; species Bombiscardovia indica. Next base: position 46,281 of record NZ_CALYOY010000001.1, read on the forward strand.
TCCCCGGTGGCGATGTAGGCCTCCATGTCGTCCCGGTCATACTGCCCGAAGGAAACCTCGGCCCTGCTGACGGCGCGGACCCTCCGTCCAGAGGCCACGTCGGTCAGGCAGTGGCCGGTGACCAGGGTGCCGGTACGACCCCGCATGGCCATGAGCCGTTCCATGGCCACCTCGGGCGTATGGGGCTTGCCCATGATCCGCCCGTCAAGGCTGAACAGTGAATCGCACCCCAGGAGCAGGGGCCCGACCTTGGCCCGGACCATGCCCGCCCAGGACCTGACGGCCTGATGCATGGGCTCCACCTGTGCCGGGTCCTCGGCCCGGGCATCAAGGGGCCTGACCACGACCAGGTCCCCCTGTGCCTGGGTCTCGGCGTCAATGACCGCACGCAGGGTCTGCAGAATCAGGTCGGCCTTGCCCTCTGCCAGGATGGAGACCCTGTCCTCTATGGACAGGTCGGCCACTCTGAGCCCCTGTGCCTGGGCGGCATCCTCCAGGGCCTTGGGTTCATCCAGGTGGGACTTGCGGATGACGGGACTGATTCCTCCCTTGACCAGGAGGGCCTGGCGGGAGGGCGACTGGGAGGCCAGGATGAAGGGGATGTGCCCCCTGCCTTGGCCGGTCTGCACCGTCGCCTTGGAGGTCCGGGCTTCAGCAGCCATTCAGGTCACCATCCCCATCGCATTCCACCTGAACCCCTTGCAGGTCCACATCCAGCTGGAGGATCCGCCAATGGCCGGAATCCAGCTGGTCCTTGGCCAGGACCTTGAGATCCTCCGAGGCATCCCCGTAGTGGAGGACGATGACGCAGGGCCCGGCGCCCGAGACCGCGGCGGCGTACCCGTGTCGGCGGAAGAGGTCGATCAGGTCGGTCGATGCGGGCATCAGATTCGCCCGGTAGGGCTGGTGGAGCCTGTCCTGGGTGGCCACGAAGAGGAGGGAATTGGCCCTGACGGACAGGTCCTCCCCCGGACCGGCCAGGCTGGAGGGATTCAGGGCCCCGGGGATCAGGGCGACCCTGGACAGGTTGTGGACGGCATCGGCATAGGGCACCTGGTCGGGCAGGGCCCGACGGGCCTTCTCGGTGGAGAGGTGGAAGTCGGGCACGAAGACCGTGGCCCTGATGGCCGGATCCACCTGGTAGCGCAGGCTGTGGAAGCCCGGTGCCAACGGGGTGCCTCCGGCGATGGGGAGGGACCCCACACCCTCGTCGGTGACCAGGTCGTAGGAGACGGTCAGCCCCCCGTAGACGGCCGGAGCCACGTTGTCGGGGTGCCCCTCGATCCGGGCGGCAAGGTCGAAGATGGCATCCCGGGAGATCCGGCCCGGGTGGGCAAAGGCCGCTGCCGCACTGATCCCGGCCACGATGGCCTCGGCGCTGGACCCGAGTCCCCGGGCCTGGGGAATCCGGTTGGAGGCGGTCATGAGGAAGCCGAACCGGGGCAGCCCGAAGACCTGGCAGGCCTTTCGGAAGGTGGAGACGACCAGGTGGGTCTCATCCCTGGGCAGGGTACCCTCCCCCTCCCCCCTGATGACCACGTTGACGGAGGTGTCGGCAGGGTCGGCCGCCCGGGTGAAGACGATCTCGTCATGGTGGTCCAGGGCCAGACCCACCGCGTCGAAGCCCGAACCCAGGTTGGCGCTGGTGGCGGGAACCCGGACCCGCACGGTCGGTATCCGGGGGTGGTCCGCGCCCATCAGAGGGCGTCCTGGTCGAAGACGCGCAGGATGGAGGCCTGGCCGGTCACCGAGTCGAAGGTGGACACCCGTTTGACGACCTGGCGCAGGGTCGCCTCATCGCAGAGGTGGGTGACCACCCTGAGCTGCTGGATCTCCCCGCTGTAACCCGGATCGTGCAGGGTGGGCTTGATGTCCTGGTTGACCCCGTTGATGGAGATGCCCTCCTGGGAGAAGACCTGGGCGATGGCCGCCAGGACGCCTGGCTTGTCGTGGATCAGGAAGCGGACGGCGAAGGCGGCCCGGGAAGCCTCCAGGGGGGCCATGGGCACCTGGGCGTACATGGGGATGATCGGGCCCATTCCCTGCTGGGCTATGTGCCGGGCCTCGGTGACCACATCACCGACCACGGCGGAGGCCGTAGGGGCGCCACCGGCCCCACGCCCGTAGAACATGAGGTCATCGGCCGCCTCGGCGGTGACGAAGACCGCGTTGAAACTGCCGTGGACCGAGGCCAGGGGGTGGGTGTCGGGAATCAGGGCCGGGTAGACCCTGGCCGAAATGCCCTGGTCGGTGCGCTCGGCCACGGCCAGGAGTTTGATCACCCTGTGCTCGGCCTTGGCCGCGGCGATGTCGTCGGCCGTGATGGCCCTGATCCCCTCGACCGGCACATCATCCATCCGCACATCCCGGTGGAAGGCCAGGGTGGCCATGATGGCGGCCTTGGCGGCGGCATCCAGGCCATCCACGTCCGCGGTCGGATCGGCCTCGGCGAACCCCTTGGCCTGGGCATCGCCCAGGGCCTCCTCGAACTGGAGCCCCTTGGTGGTCATCTCGTCGAGAATGTAGTTGGTGGTGCCGTTGACGATGCCCACCAGGCTGGTGATCCTGTCTCCCACCAGGGATTCCCGCAGGGGGCGGACGATGGGGATGGCCCCGCCTACAGCGGCCTCGAAGTAGATATCAACACCATGATCCTGGGCCGCCTGGTAGAGTTCCGGCCCGTGCCGGGCCAGGAGGGCCTTGTTTGCCGTGACCACGGAGGCCCCTGACCCGATGGCCTTGAGCAGGAGGGTCCGGGCCGGCTCGATGCCGCCGATGAGCTCAATGACGACGTCGGCCCTGGTGACCAGACCCTCTGAATCGGTGGTCAGGAGGGACTTGTCGATCCAGTCCGCCGTGACCTTGGAGGGGTCCAGAACTGCAATACCGACCAGTTCCAGTGGGCGACCAACCCGGCTGGCCAGGTCCTCGCATTCCTCGACCAGCAGACGGGCGGTCTGCGAGCCGACGGTTCCGGCCCCCAGGAGGGCGATACGGATGGGTTTATCGGATTCCGTCATGGGCTTCGCGGACATGTGCGCTCCTTCATTCGTACCCCGGTGCGTCGGGTACCATAGAGTATCCATCCTAGAGAATCAATCCGACACAGGCGGCGGGGATTCCACCCATATGGACTGCCTCCGTCCGGTCAGACCTCGAGCTGATGACCACTCTAGTCGGAAAGGATCACACTGACCTCCTCGAAGGTGACCTCGAAGAGCGCCAACCTGTCGCGGAAGGGCCCGATCCGCTCCATGTATCCCGGCCTCTTCCTCTCGAAGACAGGGGCCACATCCTCGCAGGTCCTGGAACTAAGACGGGCAACCCCCTCTCCCCGCACGCATGCTATTGGTTCACCGGGGAGGGTGACGAAGACCACCTTCCCGTTCTTCCCTATCTGTTCCACCTTCCTGGACTCCGGGTAGGTGACGAAGTAGAGGATTTTCTCCTCGGGATCATAGGAGAAACCGACCATCCGCACGTCGGGTTGCCCAACAACGCTGGTAGCCAGGGCCATGACCCGTTGCGTACCCATGATCCTTAAAAAAATCCTGACGGATATCCATAACCGTGCTCCTTGCCATCCGGCCTTTCCCGGCCTCAGCCCTGATCCAGGTCGAGCAGATCGTCCATGGTCTGCCCCCGCAGCATCAGGTGGTCGCCCACCCCGTCCAGGGCCACGACCGGGGGAATCAGGACCTGGTTGTAGTTGCTGGCCATGGTCCGCCCATAGGCGCCGGTCACCGGCACCAGGAGGAGGTCCCCCCGGTGGATGTCGGCGGGCAGGGAGACGTCACGTACGACGATGTCGCCGGACTCGCAGTGTCTGCCGACCACCCGGGCGCGAATGGTCTCCCCACTGCCCTTGCGGTTGGCCAGGATCACCGTGTAGTCGGCCCGGTAGAGGGCCGGACGAATGTTGTCGCCCATGCCACCGTCCACCGATACGTAGGTCCTTACGGTCCCGTCCGAAAGGGGTACCGGCTTGACGGTGCCCACCCGGTAGAGGGTCATTCCGCTGGGACCGGCGATCCATCGGCCGGGCTCAAAGGAGAGAACGGGCATGGGCATGCCCAGCCGGTCGTTGATCCTGGTGATGGCATGACCCAGGTCGTCAAGGGCCTCGGACAGATCCATCCGGTCCTCGTCCGGCAGATAGGGGACGGAGAAGCCGCCACCCAGATCCACCTCGGGCAGGAGGAACCCATCGGTCTCCCAGAAGGTCCGTCTCAAGAGCATCATGCGCTTGGCCGCCTGGACAAAGGCCGAGGCCCCGTGGATCTGCGACCCGATGTGGGTATGGATTCCCACCAGCTCCAGATCGTCCGCATGGGTCTGAATATCCTTCAGGACCTTGATGGCCGGACCATCCGCCAGCATGTCCAGGGCTGCGGCGAGGGCCGGATCCACCAGGGCCCCATCGGCACCAGCCCGGAAAAGGTCGGAGGAATCCGTGGACAGTATCCCGCTTCCTGATTGGGTTCGCCCGCTTGGGGGTTGACTTCCCTCCCCTGCCCCATCCGGGCATGATGCCTGTCCTCCCTCGCCACCGTAGAGGTCAAGGAGGGAGGCATCGGCACCCGGTGCCAGCATGGGAACCCCGAATTTCTGATCCTCGTGGGAGGTGGAGATGTACTCGTGGCCACCGGCATGGACCCCGACCGTGATCCTGACCATGACCCGGGCACGTTTGCCCTGGCTGTGGGCTATGGCGGCTATGCGTTCCGGCTCGTCGGCCGCATCGACGACGATCTTCCCGTACCCCTGCTCGACGGCCAGGGCGATCTCCTGGTCGGACTTGTTGTTGCCATGCAGGACCAGGCGACGGCCCGGGGCGCCGGCGGCCTTGGCGATCAGCATCTCACCCAGGGTGCAGGTGTCGATGTTGAGCCCCCGGTCCAGCATGATCCGCACGACCTCCTTGCTCAGGAAGGCCTTGCCGGCATAGCTGACCTGGGTGGTGGCCGTAGGCAGACTCCGGCTGACGATCTGTCTGAAGGTCCGGGCCCGTTCGGCCATGAAGGCGGTATCCATCAGGTAGACCGGGGTGCCGTAGCGATCCGCCAGGTCCCCGACAGGGACCCCCTGGATGCTCACGGCACCACAATCCTGGCGACGGACCGTCCGCGGCCAGATGTCACCCAGGTTCGACTGTTCCTTCTCCTGGCTCATGGAGTCCCCTTCCCTCGCGCAGTCCTGATCCGACCGGTCCGGTCACATCCTGTCCGGAGCGCAGACGCCCAGGAGATCGAGTCCGTTGGCGATGACCTGTTGGACAGCATCGTTGAGTCTGAGCCTGGCGGCCGCCCTGGCCGGCTCCGGGTTCTTGGCCTCCTGCCTGGCCGGATCATCCGCTCCGGTCAGCTCCATGGGGACCACCCGCTCCAGGTTGTACCAGCGGTGATACACCCCCGCCAGCTGCTCCAGGTAGTGGGCCACCCGATGGGGGGCCTTCTGGTCACCCGCCGTCTGCACGATGTTGGGGTAGAGGGCCAGGGTGCCCAGAACCTCGTTGTCGGCCCCGGTGTCCAGGAGGGCAAGGTCGGCCTTGGAGGCATCGATCCCGGCCTCTGCCGCATTCCTGTCGACGTTCCTGGACCGGGCATGGGCGTACTGGACGTAGTAGACGGGGTTCTCGTTGGTGTGGGAGACCAGGAGGTCCAGGTCGATGTCGACGGACTGGTTATAGTCGGTTCGGGCCAGGGAGTACCGGGCCGCGTCCACCCCGATGGCCTCGACCAGGTCGTCGATGGTGACCACGTTGCCGGCCCTCTTGCTCATCCGCACGGCCCGGCCATCCTTGAGGACGTTGACCAGCTGGCCGATCAGAATCTGCATGTTGACGCCCGGTTCGTCGCCGAAGGCGGCGCAGATGGCCATCATCCTGCCGATGTAGCCGTGGTGGTCGGCCCCCAGCATGTAGATGGCCTCGTCGCAGGGGTCCTTGTCACGCCGGCGCTTGTTCAGGTAGTAGGCGATGTCGGCCGCCACGTAGGCGGCATTCCCGTCGGACTTGATGACCACACGGTCCTTGTCGTCGCCGTACCTGCTGGAACGGAACCAGGTTGCCCCGTCCTTCTCGTAGATGTCGCCCTGGCCACGCAGTTCATCGATGGCCTTCTGCACCTGACCCGACTCATAGAGGCTGTTCTCATGGAACCAGACGTCGAAATCCACCCGGAAATCCTTCATGGACTGTTGGATTTCGGCGAACATCATCGGAACGGCCCGGCTGCGGAAGGCCTCACGCTGCTGGCTGTCGCCCTCGGCACCGTCCTCGTCCCTGACCCTGGGCAGGGCCAGGACATCCAGGCCCTCGGCCCTGGCCTCATCCACCACCCGCTGGGCGATCTCGTCGATGTAGGCACCCCTGTATCCGTCGGCCGGAACCGGCTCATGATGGGCCGCCGCCACCAGGGAGCGGCTGAACCGGTCGATCTGGGTGCCATGGTCGTTGAAGTAATACTCGCGGACCACCTTGGCCCCGTTGGCCTCCAGAACGCGGGCCATGGAGTCGCCGACCGCGGCCCAGCGGGTCCCCCCGATATGGATGGGGCCGGTGGGGTTGGCCGAGACGAATTCCAGGTTCAGGGTGCGCCCCTGGAGGTGGTCATTGGACCCGTAGGCCCTACCCTCCTTGAGGACGGTATCGACCACGGCCGCGGCCGAGGCGGAATCCAGGCTGATGTTGATGAAACCGGGACCGGCGACGTCCACGCCGGCGATCCCGTCGGCCTTGACCAGGGCCCGGGCCAGGGACTCCCCCAGGTCACGGGGCTTCATGCCGGCCTGCTTGGCCAGCTGCATGGCGATGTTGGTGGACCAGTCCCCATGGGAACGGTCCTTGGGCCTCATGACGGCCAGGTTTCCGGCGGCGGGAACCATGGAGGCATCCAGGTCACCCAGACCGCCCGCCTGGGCCAGTTGGACAGCGGTAGAGGAAATGATACGGGCAAGTGCTTCAGGACTCATGACCCCAAGTCTAGCGGGCCGGGTGACGAGTCGGCCGTCCGGTCCCACCCCGGGCTCAGGCCATGGCGATCACGTCGATCTCGACCAGGGCGCCCTTGGGGATCATATTGTTGCCAAAAGCCACCCGGGCGGGCCGGACCGAACCGATGAAGACCTGGGAATAGGCCTTGTCGACCTCGGTGAAGTCCTCCACGTTCCTCATGTAGACCGTGGCCTTGACCACCCTCTCCATCCCGGTGCCCGCAGCATCCAGGATGCTCTTGATGTTCTTCAGGGCCTGGACGGCCTGGTCGCCGGCCGTCCCCTGCACCAGGTCGCCGGTCTCCGGGTCGATGCCCAGCTGGCCGGAGACGAAGACGAACCCGTTTGCCTTGACCGCCTGGCTATAGGCCCCCAACGCCTGGGGTGCATAGGGTGTACCGATCTCTTCCAGACCCTCGTCCATGAACGTCCCTCCTCGGGTGCAGGCCCTTCCGGCCTCCGCCAGGGCAGGCGGTGCGGCAGGTGCCGATGGCTGACCGGAATTCCGGTCGAGTTGCTTCCAACTATAAACCGCCAGTACCCGAGGAGGGGTTATCAGGACCATTTCATCGCAATCGGATCAGTAGACCACTAAACCCGACCCCGGATCAGTGGGACCGGCTTTCCAGACCCATCCAGTAGGCCAGGGACTTCAGGTCTCCGGCCTGGTGGGTCTTGACGAACTCATCGATCTGTGCCTGGTCCTTGCAGGTCTCCGGGAAACGCATGTAACGGGTATCCAGGGGGCTGGCACCGGTCAGCTTCACATCGATGATCGAGGACCGGTCGGCCTTGCGGGCCTGGTCGAAGGCCCGACGGGCATCATCCAGGGTCCTCACCGTGAAGCCCAGGGCGCCGAAGCCCTCGGCCACCTTGGCCCAATCCGTATCGGGCAGGTCCACTCCGCTCAGAGGCTGGTGGCTGTCATCGCGCTGCTCGGCCTCGATGTATCCCAGGGTCTGGTTGGAGAAGACCACGTTGATGACCGGTGCCTGGTACTTGAGCTGGACCAGGACCTCCTCACCCAGCATGGCGAATCCACCGTCGCCGCTCAGGGAGTAGACCGTGGAATCCGGATACTCCAGCTTGGCGGCCAGGGCGGCCGGAACAGCGAAGCCCATGGTGGCGTGCCTGCCCGAAACGGCCCAGCGGTTGGTGGGCTTCAGGTGAAGGAGACGGAGGAAGTCGATGTCGACATTGCCCACGTCGGGAATGACGATGTCATTGTCCCCAAGCTGCCGGTCGATCACGTGGAAGACCGGTTCGGGCCTCAGGGGGGTGGAGGTGTCCCCGTTGAAGGAGGCCACCCACTTGTCCCAGTTCTCCTTGCTCCGCAGGCAGGCCCGGTAGAAGACCGACTCCTCCTGCTGGGTCCCGGCCGCGGTCAGGGCCTTCAGGGTCTCCCTGGCATCCGCCTGGATGGCCAGACCGATGTTGGGCTGGAAGCGCTTGCCCAGCTTGGAGGGATCCATATCGATTTGGATGACCTTGGTATGGGGAGCCACGAACATGGATCCGAAGGGGTTGTCGGACCCGATCCAGACCGAAAGGTCGGCCGTATAAATGGCCTCGGTGGCCGTCTTGGTGGCCACACGTCCCGCCGACTGGAGGTAGGCCGGATAGGTGTCCTCGACGATTCCCTTGGCCGGGAAGGTTGAGACCATGGGCATCTTGAACTTCTCCGACATGGCCACCAGCTCATCCCTGGCACCGCGGGCGCCCTGTCCGAAATAGAGCAGGGGTGCCTTGGCCGACCGGATCATCTCGACGGCCCGGGCCACCAGATCCTCCGGGGGCTTCAGGGGTTGGGGCTTGCGGAAATCGGCGGCCGAAGCAACCGGCCGGTCCTCGATCCGAGCCCAGGCCAGGTCCTTGGGGATGATGACCACGGAAACGCCCTTGTTCTTGTAAGCGCGTCTGATCGCCTCGTCGACCAGTCCGGGCAATCCATCGGCATTGGTGGCGGCCCTGTCGAAGACGGCCACATCGGAGAACATGGGAACCTCGTCCATGGCCTGGAAGAAGTCGATGTTCATGAACTGCTGGGGCACCTCACCAACCAGGGCCAGGACGGGCACCCCATCCTCACGGGCATCATAGAGCCCGTTGAGCAGGTGGACGGCACCGGGGCCCGAGGAGCCGAAGCAAACGCCGATCCGACCGGTCAGCTTGGCCTCGGCCGCAGCCGCCAGGGCACCGGCCTCCTCATGCCGCACCTGAATGAAGTCGATCCGATCGCGTTCATCATGGATGGCGTTCATCATGGAATCGAAGGATCCCCCGGGCAGACCGTATATACGCGGCACGCCCCACTGCTCCAAAACCCTGAGAACCGCATCCCCCGCATTGATCTGATTGGTCATGACCATCTCCTTTATCTGGTCCGGTGTCAGGACGGGATGCCACCTTGCACTGTCCGCACCTGCCGAAATATCCATCTCCCACTATCCCACCAGACCCCGTGACAGGTGGGTGCAAACGGGGCTGAATTCCTTGAGAGCGTAGCAAATGCAAGTCCTTTGCGTGAAAGCTCACATCAGATTCCACCGACTTCATATCGTCTTATCGTGGACGAGGGCTGAGGGACAATCACGGAAGATGAACGATGCCATGCACGTGATGGATGGAGTGGGCTCGAAGGGATTCGAACCCTCGACCTTCTGTTCCGGAGACAGACGCTCTATCCGCTGAGCTACGAACCCGACATGACCGTCCGAAGACGGGCAACAGGGACCATCTTAGGACACTTTGCCGAAAAATGCACCCGAAGCGGACCCTGGTGTCGCAGGAGATGGCCCTCCTTGCGGTGTGTCAGCACAGGAAAATACAGATTTGCGTTTACGGTGAAGGCAAGACTTCACGGAGTCGTATTGGTTGCGCCATTGCATCCGTCCACGGCTCCGCGAAGCCGCCAACAAACCCCGATTTTCTTCTCTCGGGCTGATTCTCACTGTAGTGTGTCCCTCCCCCGACCACAAGCGGCCTTCACATTCGGCAATCCACCCGGAAATTCCTTAGATCGGCCTGCCAACCATGCCGAGAAGCTTGGAATACCTAGGAATTGGGCATGGGTGCATTTCCAGATGATTCAATGAACAATCGACTGGAATATCAGCGCACGAATCGACCGACTCCAGGCAAGACCGAGGCAATCGCCTCGAACCCCCAGGCCCGGATCGTTACTCCGGTATCCCGCGCAAGACCGGTCCTCAACCATTTCCGGTCGGACCGGGACGGGGCATGGCATAGCCGGGTCCCATCACGTACCATGGAGGAATGCCGTTGGATGAGGAACACAAGGATTTCGAATTCGAGCGCCGTTTCTTTTGCAGACGGCTGCCTGAAAAGTTGACAAGGGAGGAAACTCCCACCCTGATTGTGCAGAGCTATTACGTGCACGAAGACAACTATGCCCTCCGAATACGCCTTCAGGCCAATGACTACGGGGTGCCCATGAGCGCCCACACCGATGCCCTGCACACCCTCCTGGAGAGCGGCGACCGTTTCACCGCGGCTTCGATGACGGCCAAGGGTCCATCCGTGGGCGGCACCAGGTATGAGGCTGAACGCGCCATCGACGTCGGCATAGCCCAGGAGCTCGTGTTGAGGGGCGGATCCCCCATAGTCAAGAACCGTTATGGTATCTGGCTGGACGAGGACTGGTGGAACCTGGATGCTTTCGGCGACAAGAACGCACCGTTGATTGTTGCCGAGGTGGAGCGGAGCGGGCCGGTGACCGACCTGACCATCCCGGACTTCTGTCTGACGGAAATCACCGATGACGCTCGATTCTCCAATGACGGTCTGGCCGACAGACCCTTCAGCCACTGGAAGGATACCTTCGACCAGGAGCTTGCCGAGCATGGACCGCACTTCCTGACCAATTTCGGATACAACAGGACCGAAAGGCCTGAAGATGGTCACTAGACGGTACCGGGGCCACCGCTCGGATGGCCACCCACCCCATGCGTGTAACCACGGCAGTCCTGCAGAAATCTTCCTGAACAGCTACAAAACGTCAGTACATCATCGTGGACAGCCGCCGACGGGCGTTGACCAGGCGCGGGTCCGCAGGCTCGGGAATCGAGAAATACTCCAGGAGCCGCTGACGGACCGGCTCCATCTGGTCACGATGCCCGCCGAGAAAATCCAGCAGACGGTCAAAGGCATCCTGAATCTGCCCCCCCAGCATGTCCACATCGGCCACCGCCAGCTGGGCGTCCAGGTCGTCAGGGGCATCGGCCGCGGCCTGCCGCACCTGGCGGACATCGGCACTGGCCGAACGGCTCATGAGGAGGGCCTTGGCATGTTCACGCCGGGCCAGGTCATCACCTGGGTCGGCCTCCATCACCTTGGCATAGGCCTGAGCAGCCCCGGCATAATCGCCCTCCCGGGCAAGTCGGTCGGCCTCCTGATGGGACGGGGGTACAGTCTGGGCCTGGGCATCCTGATCATCGGTGGATGACCCATCCTGACCGGTTTCCTGATAGGGGGCGGTGCCGGTGATGCCGGCCTTCTGAGCCATCTGGATGACCTGGGGAATGAGCTGATCGGTGATCTGCGTCAACTCCTCGTCCGTGGGCAATCCCTCCAGGATGGGCATGGGTCGCCCAGCCAGGAGGGCGAAGAGGGCCGGGGCCCCCTGAACCTGGAAGGTCTGGGCAATCTGCGGATTGGAGGCGATGTCGATCCGGGAAAGCTGAATCTTCCCCTCCTGGGCGTTGACCGCCTGGCCGAGCTTGGTCGCCAGGGGGAAGAGCCTGTCGTCGGTGGGTACCCAAAGCAGGAGAAGAATGGGGAAGGTGGTCGAGGTCTGCACCATGGCCTGGAAGCCGGCCTCGGTGGTGTCGATCACATACCCGCCGGCCGCCGGCGCCCCTCCGGCCTGACCCGGTTCGGCATCCACCTGGTGCTTGAGGGCACCCAGATCGACCGCCCCCGCCAGTGAAACACCGGGCTGACCCTGCTTGTCATTACTCGCCATGTTCATATCTCCTTGAGCCATTCGACCCCTACCCGTATGAAACCTCTTCCAGACAATCTAGTCGGTCCGGCGGTCTTTCACCCACCGCAATCTCGCCGGCTCAGACCGCCTCCACCTTGATGGGCTCTCGCTCGGCACCCACCGCCCGAATCTGATCCCGGGAGGTTGAGGAGGGCACATACAGGGCTATGACGTTGACGTAGGTGACCTTCATCGTGCTGGTTGCCTTCCCGTCGCCGAAGAGGGCCTTCTCAGCATCCGATGCCGGGGTGGACTCGCGCCCCTCCCCTGCGTGCCTGGTCCAGACCGAATTGATCTGGGCCACGACCAGATCTCCCCCCTCTGAGGAGTGCATGACCCGGATCTCACCATCCTGGGGGGAGAAGGTCTGGTCCTGGGACCCGCGGTTGGCCTCAATCCCCTTCTGGACAGCCTGGGTCAGGGTGTCCATGGAGGTACGGAAGTCATCCTGGGCGAAATCCTTGGCATACTGGCTGGAACCGGAATTCTGCAGGAGGTCGGCATACTGGCGGACCGCCTCGACCGGGGTGGCCTTGAGCCCCTCGTCGGTCGGGGAACCCATCTGGGCACCGATTGTGGCAACCGGGAACTTGGGCAGCTGGGCACCCTGGAAGAGCCGGGCCACCCCCCAGAGCTTGTAGTTCTCATGGGCCGACTCCTGGTTGAGGACCAAGAGACGCTTGGATTGCTGGTCCTCGGTGGTCGTGGTGATGGCAAAAACCGACCGGGGCCATCCCGGATCCCCAGGTATGACGGTCTGGGCGATGGATGTGGGGATGATGGTCTTGGGATTCAGGCTGCCTGTCGCCTTGGCGATCTGCAGCTCGCTGGTCCTGATCTGCAACTGGGGTCCGGAGACCCGCTCATCCAGGCCTGCAGGATCCTTGGACTCGTTGGCCTTGTCGAGGACCTGACCAATCTCCTTGCGGATCGCCGCCTCCTGCCTGGTCGTCAGATTGGGGGTGCGGGTGGCGGTGCCCGAAGACGGGGTCCCGGACTTCTGGACCTGGGGTACCTGGCCCTGGCAGGCCGCCAAGGAAGACAGAAGCCCCAGGGATATGACCACCACCAGTGGCCTGGTTACGAATCGATGCATCCTGCTCATCACTGCTCATCACCATCCTGCGCGAGATCGCCCTCATTGGCCAGTCTGGCCAGGTAGGATTCCATCTCCTCCTTGGAGATGACCGTGGTCTGCGAATCATCATCCACATCCAGGTCACCGGCAGCCGACCCGCCCGATTCTGCCGTCTCCACCGGACCTGCATCCGCATTCCAGGGCAGGTCGGTCGCTTCGGAACCGGCAGGGCTGACATTGTCGGAACCAGTATGGTTGGCATTGGCCATGCCACGGGCGGCGGCATAGGTCAAGGCACCCGGTCTGGGGACAACCACGGGCGATGTCTGCCTGCCGGCCCCCTGCTGGTTGCCGACGGACGCATCCCGCCCCTCTGCACGATCCGATTCCCAGGTGCCATGGTTGTCACTCCGGCCCTGGGCGGCGTCACGATTCGGACCGGACCTGGCCACCTCATGATCGGCCACCATGTTCCTGACCTGGGGATCGATCACCTTGGGCTCCTGCCCACCGACAAAGCCTTCTGTCCCGGTTGAAGATCCGGTTGATTCCGCCGAAGCCTCGACAGGGGCATCCCGGTCGTGGCGGCGATGCCTGCCCGCACCCCTCTTCCTTCTGCCCAAACCGGGTGCCACCACACTGCCCAAGGCCTGGGCCACACTCACCTCGGGCTCGAGCTCCTCCGCCTGCTCAACCTGCTTCTTGCGCCGCTTGGCGGGGTCCATGGCAAAGACCGTGGCGGAAAGGACCGTCAGAACGGCCAGGAGACCGCCACCAAAGTAGAAGGGGATGGCAAAGTCAGGCAGATTGCTACGCTCCCATAAGAGCTGCAGGTTCACGCCGGTCTTGGCGGCGGAGGTCTTTGACTCCTTCTGGTCGGGCCGGGTGTCGACCAGGACAACCAGATCGGGCCTGTCGACCTTGACCCTCATCCTGGCCGAGGAGTCACCACATTCGACCTGACGCCACATATCCGAATCCTTGAAGGGAACAGCCTTGGCCCCGTCCTTCACCTGTTCGCCCGAGACCTTACCCCGCGAGACATCGAGGGTCTCCCAATCATCGAGGCCCTTGATCCGGGTCACGTCCTGCCCGGCCGTCCAGCCGGCCGCATCCTGAGCCGTGGTCAGGGCCATACAGACCTGTGACCTCCCGGCCCCGGCCTTGAGGGGGGTTGCCTCGACACTGACCCGCTTGTCTACCAAGGGGAGCACTCCCGGATCGGTCACCACATACCGCGTATTGGCCCTGCCGCGCGCATCGACATGGGGGGAGGGCTTCCATACCGTGGCGTTCATGATGCCCAGAACGATGCAGGTCACAGCCAACAGCCCGAAGATCGGCGTGACCACACCACGCATGATCGTGCTACGGCGTGACGGCTTGCCAGGCCGGGGTTCACGTTCGGTTCCTTCAGTTTCTTGCTCCATAACATCGACATTCTACAGTGATGGACTTATAATCGGCTCGTTATGAGGGGCAAAATCTCCGTTACGCCCTAGACTTGGGGCTTATGACCACATTCATGAAGAAACGCACTACCGTTCGACAGTTCGCCTGCGTCATGTCCGCTCTGGTCCTCTGCGCCGGGCTCGCTTCCTGTTCGTCAGGCTCCGATACCCCCAAATCCGCCGCTGACACGATGAGCGGGGTTTCGGCGAAGGGGAAGCCGGGGTCCAAGCCCAAGATCAGCTTTGACACCCCCCTCAAGGTCAAGAACCAGTCCCACCAGGTCATCCAGGAGGGTGATGGGGACGTGATCGAGGACGGCGACAGGGTGTGCACACAGAGCGTGGCCCTCGACAACACGACCGGCAAGGAAATCAACTCCACCTGGGACAAGGGCAAGCCGGATTGCTCCATCGTCATCAGCAAGTCCTCCATCCCTGCGTATTACGACACCTTCCTCGGCCAGAAGGTCAATACCACGATCGCCATCGGCATCAATGACCAGGAGTCCGGCAACGCCCAGCAGGGCAGCAAGAAGAGCAGCCAGAATTCAAGCTACATCATGGCCCTCACCTTCGTTTCCAAGTCCAGGGACCTCACCCGGGCCGAGGGTGACGAGGTCAAGGACATTCCGTCCGACCTGCCCAAGATCAGCCTTGACGACAAGGGCAAGCCTTCCGTGGACCTGAACAAGTACAAGCCGAACGGCAAGCTGGTCTCCCAGACCCTGATCAAGGGCAAGGGTGCCAAGGTCGGCGAACACCAGACGGTCAGTGCCAACTACACGGGTTGGCTGGCCAGCAACGGCAAGCAGTTCGATTCATCCTGGGACAAGGGGAAGGCCGCCGACTTCAGCCTGGATCAGGTCGTCAAGGGCTGGCAGCAGGGTCTGGCCGGACAGACCGTCGGCTCCCAGGTGCTCCTGATCGTGCCCCCTGATCTGGGGTATGGCGATCAGGAGAAGTCGGGCATCCCCGCCAACTCCACCCTGATCTTCGTGGTCGATATCCTGGCCGCCTACTGACGGGTCTGCCGGTTTCCGGCATCAGACAAGGCCGGAGGCCCCACCCTTCGACATGCGGGGTGGGACCTCCGGTCCGGGTCATAACCACTTAACCGCGGTTCAGTCCGCGCCCCCTTCGATGACGATGTCATCGGGGTTCGCGGCATCGCCGTAGACCGGGGCCAGGGTCTTCTCGTAATCCTTGTGGAAGAACTGATCCTTGCCCAGCTTGACGATCTCCTCGTTGATGTAATCGAGGAGGGCCTTGTTGCCCTTCTGGACGGCCGGGGCGATGGTGGCCTCATCACCCAGCTTGGTGATGCCCACCGTAAAGCCCTTGTTGGCCTTGGCCCAGGCCAGGACCTCGGTGTTGTCGGTACTCAGCGCATCCCCGCGGTGGTCCTGCAGGGCGCTGTAGGCATCGGCGTACTGGTCGTACTTCTGGAGCTTCACCTTGGGGTAGTTCTTCTCGAAGAAAGGCTCGGCGGTCGTCCCCTTGGCGATGATCAGGTTCTTCCCCTCCAGGTCCTTGACATCCCTGATGGGTGCGGACTCAGGCGAGACCACACCCAGGAAGACCTTCATGTAGGGTTTGGCGAAATCCACCTTCCGGGCCCGCTCGTCGGTGACCGTGAAATTGGCCAGGGTCACATCCACCTTGTTGCTGGACAGGACATCCACGCGGGCCGCCGGGTCCACCGAGGTGTACTCGGGTTCGACACCCAGATCCTTGGCCAGACGCTCGGCCAGGACCACGTCGTACCCCTGGTACTTGCCATCCTTGTCCACATATCCGAAAGGCGCCTTGTCGGAGAAGACGGCAACCTTGAGCTTGCCCGACTTCTTGATGGCATCCAGGGAGCGGGCCGACTGGGAGGTTCCCGTCGACCTGCCCTCGCTCCCCCTGTCGTCGCCGGGCGTGGATGCGGACGGACCGCAGGCCGCGACCGAGGCCATCATTACGATCGAGGCCCCGACCGCCACCGTCGCCCGAACCAATCGGCTCAACACTTTTGCCGCCATAGTCCCTCTTTTCCTTGTTTTCCCTATTGGTTGTCCGCCCTCATGGACGGCTCCCGGGGTTGGTCCCCGGAAAAATCTATACATTTCCCTGACCCGCCTGATGGGCCTGTTCCCCGACCCCGTCTCCACGCCTGCGCTCGTAGGTGAAGGTGGAGAGGAACTGCCGGGCCCGCTCCGTGGCAGGGTCGGTGAAGAAGCGCTCGGGATCGTCGGATTCCTCGACAAGGCTCCCCCTGTCCAGGAGGACGATATGATCGGCGATCCCCCTGGCGAAGGCCATCTCATGGGTGACGATCATCATGGTCAACCCCTGGTCGGCCAGCTCAAGAATGACCTGGAGGACCTCACGGACCATCTCGGGATCCAGGGCAGCGGTCACCTCGTCGAAGAGCATGATCTCCGGGTGGAGGATCAGGGCACGGCAGATGGCCACACGCTGTCGCTGGCCTCCCGAAAGCTCGTTGGGCCAGGCATCCTTCCGGTCCGCGAGCCCCACCCGGTCCAGGAGCTCCAGGGCCTCCTTCCGGGCCTCGTCCCTGGACCGCTTCTGGACCAGGACCGGGGCCATGGTCACGTTGTCCAGGACGGTCTTGTTGGGAAAGAGGTCATAGCTCTGGAAGACCATGCCGATCCGGGTACGCAGGTCGGTGCTGCGGGTGCCGGAGACGCGGTTCCCCCTGGGTGCCCTGACCCCCTTGGAGGCATCGCCGGACTCAACGGTCCGCCCATCCAGGAGGATCCTGCCGCCCTGGATCGGCTCCAGGCCGGCAATGGTCCGCAACAGGGTGGACTTGCCCGAGCCGGAGGGGCCCAGGACCACGAAGACCTTCCCCTTGGGGATCCGGAAGGATATGTCGTTCAGGACCGGGACATCTGCACCGGGGTACTGCTTGACCAGGTGTTCCACCTCCAGCACGGACCTCTGCCCGACCCCGGTCCGCCCCTCCGGGTCGGTGGTTCCGGATGATCGCAATGGTTCCATCGACCGGGCCGACCCTGTCGGGCCCAGGGTCCCGGCCGATTCCCGCCCGGCTTCCAGCCGGTTTTCCTGCCCATCAGTCATGGGCCCACCTCTTTTCCAGATGCCGCGCCACCAGGGAGAGGGGCCAGCAGATGAAGAAATACATGAAGAAGATCACCCCATATATCCACAGGGTGGCCTGGGGGTATAGGAACCTGTTCGCATCGATGATCTGCTGCCCGACCTTGATCACCTCGATGACGCCCAGGAGGGCCGCCAGGGAGGTCGTCTTGACGATGCGGGTGGCCAGGTTGACGCTGGCCGGGAGCATCCGCCGGAAGGCCTGGGGCAGGATGATCCGCCGGAAGGTCTGCCAGGAATCGAGACCCAGCACGTAGGCCGACTCGTACTGGCTGCGGGGGATGGACTCCAGTGCCCCCCGGACCAGGTCGCCCAGCTCGGCCCCTCCCCAGAGGACAAAGACCAGGACACAGGCCCCGGTGGCGTCCAGATTCCAATCGAAGGCCCGGGCGAAGCCATAGAAAGCGATGAACAGGAGGGCCAGCTGGGGCATGATCCGGATGAAGTCCAGGTAGACCCTCATGACCGCACGCACCAGCCCATTGCGGATGGTCATCAGCCAACCGACCAGGAGACCGACCGGAATCGAGAGGATGACCGAGATGCCCGCTATCCACACGGTCACCCAGAGACCCGAGAAGAGGCGTGGGAAGACACCGGGCTGAAGGAGGATCTCAACGCCGTGCATAGTCGAACCTCCGTTCCAGGACGGTACCGATAACCGATATGGGCAGGAGGATGATCAGATAGGTGATGATCAGCAGGGCCAGTGACTCATAGGTGTCGTAGGAAATCCCCATCAGGTCCTTGGTCACGTACATGACATCGGCCAGGGCGATGGCCGAGACCACCGAGGACTCCTTGACCAGGAAGATCACATTGGCCACCACCCCGGGAATGGCGCTGCTCAGGGCCTGGGGAAGGATGATGTGGGTCAGGGTCTGCCGGGGTGAGAACCCCAGGACCCTGGCCGACTCCCGCTGGATCCTGGGCACGGCTTCGAGCCCGCCCCTCATGGCCTCGGCCATGTAGGAGCCCCCCAGAAAGGCCAGACCGACGACGGCACAGGTCTGGGCACTCCAACTGATCCCCAGCTTGGGCAGCCCGAAGTAGAGGAAATAGAGCTGAACCAGGAGGGGTGTATTGCGGGAGAGCTCGATGTAACCCCTGGTTACCGGGCTGAGGATGGGGACGTGTGAGACCTCCAGGGCGGCGCAGACCACGCCGATCAGGATGGCGAAGACCACGCCGAAGAAGGAGATGAAGACGGTAACGTAGGCGGCGTTGACAAAGAAGTGCGCGTTCTGTGCCATAAAGGACCAGTTCATACCCCTACCTCCCCTCCGGTCGTCCCGACCCCCGCCGGAACCTGCCCGACGACGGCCGCCTCTCTCGTGTTCGATGAACTCATGACGTTCTTCCTGGTTTCATTGCTTGGTGCCGATCTGTACGGAATACTGCCGGGACACCTTGCCCACAACCAGTCCCGGCTACCTGCACGAGCCCCCGTTTTCTGCCTTATTCCAATACAGGCCCCGGCACTCTGGTGCCCATCCTAGGGGAAAACAGATTCCCCGTGCGCTTCTGGTTATATGAAAATCGAATATCCTGTTATCCGGACGACCGCCGACCATGGCCTGGCGTTGATGGATGGAGAAAAGGACGGGTATACAAAAGGGCCCGGTTCATCTTTCATGAACCGGGCCCTTCCTCGTCCTGATGATCAGGCGTAGACCTTGGCTGCCGCCGCTACCTTCTTGATCATGTCTGGACGATACCCGCTCCATGCATACTCATCGGTAACCACGATCGGGGTCTGCTTGAAGCCCTGGGCGATGAACTGGTCAACCAGCTCCTGATTCGCGGTCAGATCCACCTGGTCGAAGTCCAAGCCCTGCTTGGTCAACTGACGCTTGGTGGCATCACACTGCGGACAGTGCGTCTTGGTATAGACCGTAATCGACATAATCGCCTTCTCCGTTGCGTTAAGGTTCGAAATCCTCCGGTACTCGGAGAGTCGGCCAGGATACCCTTCCCGCGAAATCCCGACCGGCCCTGAACCGGACCTGTTGATTGAACACTACACACGTCGAGATGAAAGTACAACACCATCAGTAGTGGCGTGTCACCGAGCCAATCCCTATATCTAGTGGTATCAAGCCATTTCGAGGGCAGAAACTACATAAGTGTGACATCCATCTCATCCCCTCGGGGGGGGGGGGCTCGGCCACTGTCAGAAGAGGGTCAACTCGTCGCTCTCCACACCCTTCATCTCCTCGTAGTCCAATATCAGGCACTCGAACCCACGATCCTCGGCCAGGGTGCGGGCCTGGGGGGTTATGGACTGAGCCGCGAACATCCCCCGAACCGGAGCCAGGAGGGGGTCACGGTTCAGGAGTTTGCAGTAACGGGTGAGCTGTTCCACTCCGTCGATGCCGCCGTGCCTCTTGATTTCGATGGCCACATGCCTGCCCTCACCATCGACGGCCATGATGTCGACAGGGCCGATCGGGGTGGGGTATTCCCGCCTGACCAGCTTGGCCCCCTCACCGATCCGCTCGATCTGCTGGGCCAGGCAGAGCTGCAGGTGGGCCTCCACCCCGTCCTTGACCAGACCCGGATCGGTACCCAGATCGAAAGTCTGGTCCGAATAGACCCGATAGAGCCGAATGGTCAGGACATCGCTGGACTTGGTGGCCGACACCCTGAGCACCTTGCAAACCGAACCGGCCGGGTCTTCTTCCTGTTCCTCGGCGATCAGGTCTTCGGGGGCGGCCGACTCGGCCTGGCCCTCATCCATGTTCCCCAGGTCGGCCTGCCCGTCCAGGGCATCGGCGGTGCCGTCGCTGCCGGAATCTTCGGGGACGATTTCACGAATCGTGCAGGGGGCGCTCATCCAGTTCAGCGGCTTGTAGGACCCGAGTTCGGAGAAAATCAGACAACTCAGGTCGGCCTTGATCAGGATCACCCGCCTGGCAGGACCCAGGGAGGCGTTGAGACGTCCGGAGTATTCGGCCGAGCAGTCGGCAACAATGATTCGCACGTGTGCCAATATATCAGCATGTCCGCATCTGGCCACCCCGACCGCATTGGCGCATGCCCTCAATCCGTCACAGTCCAATGTCTGACGTCGATAGACCTGATAGGGGCCGTGGCAGGACCGGCACAGGGGCGGCACAATACGCGATGAGGGCCCGCGCCCCGCAAGGGGGCAGACCCTCATCAAATCACAGCGGACAGGTCAACCCGTCCATGGGACCGTCTGCATGGGTCCGACACTGACAGGCTGACGAACAGTCAGCCCTGATTCCCGTCCTGACCGTCGCCCAAGTAGTGGACGACGGCCACGGTCAGCTTGTTGGTATCAAAGGAGGCGAAGCCATTGTCCACGTGGAAGCTCTGCTTTCCTCCGTCCAAGGCCTGAACCGAGACATCACCCTCCTTGAGGAGGGCCAGGACCGGCTCATGGTCGGGCATGATGCCCATGGACCCCATCGTGGCGGGCACGGTGACCGAACGGGCCTGGCCGGACCAGACGGGCTTGGCGGCCGAGACGATGGTGACCTGCATCGAGGTCTTTGCGGTTCCTGCCATTATGCCTGGTATTCCTTCTGCATGTCGTGCCACTTCTTCTCCAGGTCATCGATACCGCCGATACCGGAGAAGGCCTGCTCGGGCACGTCGTCATAGGCGCCGTCGCAGATGCGGGTGAAGGCCTCGATGGTCTCGTCCGCTGGCACATAGGAACCCTTGCGGCCGGTGAACTTCTCGGCCACGTAGAAGTTCTGGCCGAGGAACTGCTCGATCTTGCGGGCTCGGTTTACGGTGGTCTTGTCCTCCTCGCCCAGCTCGTCGATGCCGATCAGGGCGATGATGTCCTGGAGCTCCTTGTTCCGCTGCAGGATGGCCTTGACCCGGTTGGCGCAGTCGTAGTGTGCCTGACCAACGTAGCGGGGATCAAGGATCCTGGAGGTCGAGGCCAGCGGGTCCACGGCCGGGTAGATGCCCTTGGAGGCGATGTCACGGCTGAGCTCGGTGGTGGCGTCCAAGTGGGCGAAGGTGGTGGCGGGGGCCGGGTCGGTGTAATCATCCGCAGGCACATAGATGGCCTGGAGTGATGTGATCGAGTGGCCGCGGGTGGAGGTGATGCGCTCCTGGAGGGCACCCATCTCATCCGCCAGATTGGGCTGATAGCCTACGGCCGAGGGCATACGGCCCAGAAGGGTCGAGACCTCGGAACCGGCCTGCGTGAACCTGAAGATGTTGTCGATGAAGAGCAGCACATCCTGGTTCTCCACGTCACGGAAGTACTCCGACATGGTCAGGGCGGTCAGGGGAACACGCAGACGTGTCCCCGGGGGCTCGTCCATCTGTCCGAAGACCAGTGCGGTCTTCTCCAGAACGCCGGCATCCTCCATCTCACCGATCAGGTCGTTCCCCTCACGGGTTCTTTCGCCGACACCGGCGAAGACGGAGACACCGCCGTGGTTCTGGGCCACGCGCTGGATCATTTCCTGGATCAGCACGGTCTTGCCGACACCGGCACCGCCGAAGAGGCCTATCTTGCCACCCTCGACGTAGGGTGTCAGAAGGTCGATGACCTTGATGCCCGTTTCGAACATCTGGGTCTTGGACTCCAGCTGATCAAACGCGGGAGGGTTGCGGTGGATGGGCCAGCGTTCCTTGACCTCGATCCGCTCCCCCTCCTTCTTGTTGAGAATGTTTCCGGCCACGTCGAATACGTGCCCCTTGGTCACATCCCCCACGGGCACCTCGATGGGACCTCCCGTATCCGTGACCGTGGCACCGCGGACCAAACCATCCGTGGGCTTCAGGGCCACCGTACGCACGGTGGAATCACCCAGGTGCTGCTCGACCTCCAGCATGATCGTGGTCAGGGACTCCCCCTCCGTATCGGAGGACTTGTTCAGGTCCACGGTCAGGGCGTTGTAGATGTCCGGCAGGTGACCCGCGGGGAATTCGATGTCGATGACCGAACCCTGAACGCGGGTGACCCGACCCTTGGAGGCCGAATCCTGCCTGTGGCTCGCTGTGGTCGTCTCTGCTTGCTTTGCAACCATTGGCGTTCCTACTCTTCCTCTTTGTTGAGCGCATCGGCACTGCCGACGATCTCGGTAAGTTCCTGTGTAATCGATGCCTGGCGGGAGGCATTGAGCTTCCTGGTCAGATCGTCGATCAGGCTTCTGGCGTTGTCCGTCGCAGTGTGCATGGCATTCTGTCTGCTGGCCGTCTCCGATGCGGCCGAGGTGAGCAGACACTCATGGATACGCGATTGGATGTACTTGGGCAGCACCGCGTCCAGCACCTTCTGGGGGCTGGGTTCGAAGTCGTACAGGGCGGCATAGTGGGAATCGGGCTCACCGCCGGTGTCCTGCTCTCCGGGAACGGGGGAATCCACGGCCTGCTCCGGACCCTCCTCATCGTTTCGAACCAGTTCCAAGGGCAGCATTCTCAGGACACGGACCTTTTGGACCACCATGTTGATGAACTCGGTGAAAACAATGTAGAGCTCGGCAACCCCGCCCTTTTCGGCCGGGGTCATGTAGGTCTCCAAAAGTGCGTCCGATATTTCCCTGGCCACCTCCACGCCCGGGCGGTCGCTTTCACCCTCCCAGGTTCTGGCGATGTCCCTGTTGCGGTACTTGTAATAGGAGATGCCTCGGCGTCCATAGACGAAGAGCTCAGGCTTACGCCCCTGCTGGTCCAGACGTTCCAGAAGGGACTCGGTCTCCCTGATCACCGATGAGGTGTAGGCCCCGGCCATGCCACGATCGGCGGTCAGGGCCAGGACCGCCACCCGTGGGTTCTTCTCGTTCTTGCGAACGATGGGGTGGCGGATGTCATCGGTATGGGCCACCAGGGCCTGGACCGCGTCGAAGATCGCATCGGAGTAAGGCTTCGCGTCCATGGCCACGGTACGGGCCTTGGCGATATGCGAGGAGGCTATCATCTCCTGGGCGTTGAAGATCTTCTCCAAGGCCGATGTGGAGGCGATCCTTGACTTGAATGCGAGTTGTGAGGCCATCGTCTACCGCTTCCCGGCCTTTGCGTTCTTGCCCCCGTCGGCGACCAGTCTCTCCTGCTGGACCGTGACGGGCTTCTCCTCCTGCTGGTCGGCCTGACGGCCATCCAGGGTCTGCCCCTTGTGGGTCACGAAGGTCTTGGCGAAATCATCGACGGCCTTTTCCAGGGCCTGTTCCGTCTCGTCGGTGAAGTCCTCGGTCTCTCTGATGGTCTTGAGGATATCCGTGTTGTGGTCCAGGTAGTCCAGAAGTCCCGACTCGAAGGGAAGCACATCCTCCAGATCCAGATCATCCAGCTTGCCGTGCGTACCGATCCAGACCGAGACCACCTGTTTCTCCATGGAGTAGGGGGTGAACTGCGGCTGTTTGAGCAGCTCGGTCAGCCTGGCACCACGGGTGAGCTGGGCCTTGGATGCCGCATCCAGATCCGAGGCGAACATGGCGAAGGACTGGAGGGAACGGTACTGGGCCAAGGATATCTTCAGGGTCGAGGAAACCTTCTTCAGGGCCTTGGTCTGGGCGGCACCACCGACTCGGGAGACGGAGATGCCCACATCCACAGCGGGTCGCTGGTTGGCGTTGAAGAGGTCGGACTGGAGGAAGATCTGGCCATCCGTGATCGAGATCACATTGGTGGGAATGTAGGCCGAAACATCATTGGCCTTGGTCTCGATAATCGGCAGACCGGTCATGGAACCGCCCCCAAGATCATCGGAGAGCTTCGCACAGCGCTCCAGCAGACGCGAATGCAGGTAGAAGACATCCCCGGGATATGCCTCACGCCCCGGCGGACGACGCAGGAGGAGGGAAATCGACCTGTAGGCCTCGGCCTGCTTGCTCAGGTCATCGAAAACGATGAGGACGTGCTTGCCGCCGTACATCCAGTGCTGGCCGATGGCCGAACCCGTGTAGGGGGCAATGTACTTGAAACCGGCCGAGTCCGAGGCCGGGGAGGCCACGATGGTCGTGTACTCCATGGCTCCGGCCTCCTCCAGGGAGGAACGCACCGAAGCAATGGTGGTGCCTTTCTGACCGATGGCCACATAGATGCAACGGACCTGCTTCCTGGGGTCGCCGGACTCCCAGTTGCGCTTCTGGTTGATGATGGTGTCGATAGCGATGGCCGTCTTGCCGGTCTGCCTGTCACCGATGATCAACTGACGCTGCCCGCGCCCGATGGGGGTCATGGCATCGATGGCCTTGATACCGGTGGCCAGGGGTTCGTCGACGGGATGCCTGTGCATGACATCGGGCGCCTGGGCCTCCAGAATCCTACGGCTCTCGCTTTTGATCTCACCCAATCCGTCGATGGGCTCACCCAGCGGGTTCACGGTACGTCCCAGGTAGCCGTCACCGACGGGTACCGAAAGCACCTCCCCCGTCCTGTGGACCTCCTGGCCCTCTTCGACACCTGCGAAGTCGCCCAGGATGACCACGCCGATCTCTCGGGCATCCAGGTTGAAAGCCAGGCCCAGGGTGCCGTCCTCGAAAGTCAGCAGCTCGTTGGCCATGCAACCCGGCAGTCCCTCCACGTGCGCGATGCCATCACCGGCCGTCCGGACGTGACCCACCTCCTGGGTGGGTGTGTCCGTCGGCTTGTAGGACTCGACGAACTGGTCGAGCGCCTTGCGCACCACAGCGGGATCAATGGTCATTTCTGCCATGATCACTCCTTATTTTCTTTCTTGTTCAAGTCTGTCATAGTCATTCCCGCCTCAGCCCGCCGTGGCCATCAGCCGTTGCAGATGCTTCAGCTGGGTCACCACCGTGCCATCCGCGGAAACGGACCCGTACTGGACCTTCATTCCGCCGAGGACCGAAGGATCCACAACCGAGTTGATATGAACCGCCTTGCCCAGCTTCCGGCCGTAAACCGCCTGGATGTTGCTGGACTGCTCGTCGCTCATGGGAATCGCCGTGGTTACGGTGACCATGACCTGGTCCATATGCTCCGAGAACCTGTCCACCAGCCACATGACCGTATCGGGGAAACGCCGTCCACGCAGGTCCTCCGTGGCATTCAGGGCCAGCTGCTCGGTGACCGGATGCAAGTGCTGTCCATCCAGCAGGGACTTCAGCAGGTTGACCCTGGCCTGGGGCTTGCTGTACTCATCCGAAAGGTGGAAGAGCACCAGGGGCATACCCAGGAGGGCGGAGTGAATCTGGGCCAACTCGCCAGCCACCTGGTTGGTGATGCCCCGGGCGTCGGCGTAATAGGCCGTCGCATCCACGGACATATCCTCCGCAGCATTGGCGATGTGGGCGATTCTGCTCCACTGTAGGGCCGCCAGATCATGGAGGATATCCACGGTCAGTGGGTCGGCCCTGCCGCCAAGAATCAGGTCGATCACCTGCTGCTTGTCGTCGGCCGGACGGGAGGGGTCGGTCAGGGCCCGCTCCAATGTCTTGTTGGCATCCAGCAGATTGACGAAGGCGTAGAGCTCCGTGGCGACGCGGAGAGCATCCTTCCCCCTGCTCTTCAGCATGGGCGCGTACTTGTCGCGAATCTCCCTATCGGAGGCCAGTGAAGTCTCTCCTCGCATCTCACCTCCCTGTCCGCTTGGACGATGATCCCGCAGTCTGCCTGTCGATCATCATGCCTTCTGCCCGTCCGATTCGCCCTTGCCGGCATCCGCGATGATCGAATCGATCATGGAGGACTGCACGGCATTGTCCTGCAACTGGGAACCCAGAATCTTGCCTGCCAGGGCCGTGGCCAGGGTGCCCACCTCCCCCTTCAGGGAGACCAGGGCCTGCTGCTGCTGGGACCGCAGGGAACGCTGGGCGTTCTCGGTAATCTGGTTCGCCTCGGTCTCGGCCCTGTTGCGGGCGTCCGCGACGATCCGGGAAGCCTCGGCCCGGGCGTCATCCCGGATCTGTGAAGCCTCCACGCGGGCCTTGCCCAGCTGATCCTCATACTCCTTCTTGGCCTCATCGGCATCATCCCTGGCCTTCTGGGCTTTCTGAATGTTGCCTTCTATCTTGGCCGAGCGCTCATCGAAAATCGCCTGGAACTTCGGCATGAAGAACTTATAGAAGAAGACTGCGAGAATGAGCAGGATGATCAAAGACCATACGATGTCATAGAGCTTGGGGATGAACAGCTCAATCCCGTTTCCGGCTGCCACCGCGTTCATCGGCTCCTCCTTTCCGCTATCGAAGCCATGCCATCTTGTGCATCATGACGATGCGTTCGCCGCATGGGATCAGGCGATGAAGAGAGCCACGAAGCCCAGCAGTGCCAGCACCTCGATCAGTGCCAGACCGATGAACATGGTAGTACGCAGCTGGCCGCTGATTTCGGGCTGACGGGCCATGCTCTCAACGGTCTTGCCCACCGCGATGCCCAGTCCCAGGGCAGGACCCAGGGCGGCGATGCCGTAGCCCAGGATGCTCAGATTGCCGGAGACCTCAGCAAGAGTGATGATGTCCATTTAATTTCCTTTCCTAGACCGTTGCCGGTTCTTGGATCTTGACACGGTTCCGACCGCTGTGACCCGATCGGTACCGTAAAATTCTGTAGGGTGCAGCCCCTCAGACCTCCGTCCGGAGTCCCCCAGGGGACACCACTCGGCGGAGTCCATGGTTGTGATTCATCGGTTTAGTCCTCCTCAGGGTAGCTCATGGAGATGTAAACCGTTGAAAGAATGGCGAAGATATATGCCTGCAGGGCGGCCACGAATATCTCGAAGGCCGTCAGGGCGAAGCCCAGGGCAAACCAGCCGATGCCGGCCAGGGCAAGGAGCTTGTTGGTGGCCTCGATGACGTAGAACTGGGCGAAGGCCAGGCTGACAGCCACCAGAAGGTGGCCGGCAACCATGTTGGCGAAGAGTCGGATGGTCAGCGAAGCCGGCTTGACGACGATCATCTCCAGCAGCTGGATGGGCGTCAGGATGATGTAGAGGGGCCACGGAACGCCCGCCGGGAAGAGCTCGGCCTTGAAGTAGCCCCAGACCCCCTGCTCCCTGATGCCGGTGATCATGTACTGGAAGAAGGTCCACAGGGCGAAGACCAGGGGCATGGTGATGGTGGCCGTGGCCGCGATGTTCATGCCGGGAATGATGCCGCAGAGGTTGAAGACCAGGATGGTCAGGAAGATGGTCGTGATCATGGGGACGTACCGCTTGCCACGAACCTCGCCCAAGGTGTCATAGACCACGGAGTCACGGATGAACTCGATGACCCACTCGATAGCCCCCTGCCAACGCGAGGGAATCAGCTTGGCCCGGGCGGCTGTGATGCCCAGGACCAGGAGAATGACCACCATGGCGACGAACCTGACCAGAATGATACGGTTCATGGCGAATGGGGTCCCCTGGAAGAGAATCTCCGGAGGCAGGAAATCATCGACGGAAGGGAGTTCACTCGGCTTGGCCATGGCCAAACTGATCGTCCCGCTTCCTATTGCCTCTAACATCTATCGCCTCCTGAAACGACGTAGTGCTCACTATAGCGCGTAAACACCCTATAGCGGCACCGTATTGGTAGTGTAGCCCATCATTCGTAAGCCCGTAATCAACACCACGCGAACTTGACGCATAAATGACCGGACAGGGTAATCAACCCTCCCTTTCCACACTTACCGGGGTGAAGATTAGGACAGGCCATTGACCTTTGCGGCGCCCCCATTGACCAACCCGTACCCATCCCTTTCCAGGGGCAGATACCCGTCACGGCGGGGCGTACCCGGGGCGTGCCTGATCGACCGGTCCGTGCCCAACTCGCGGGCCGCACGCAGGGCCGGCACCCGGGCCAGATCGTACGGCGTGGTCTCATATACCCAGTTCAGCCAGTTGCGCCAGAGAAGATTGGCATGGGCCCTCCAGGAGAAGACGGGCTCCAGGGTGGGGTCATCATGGGGGAAGTAGTTTGCCGGGAAGGGGACGTTATCAAGGCCCTTGTCCATGTCGCGGCGATATTCCTGGGCCAGGGTGGCGCGGTCATACTCCCAGTGGCCCAGGGAGAATATCTCCGAAAAGTCCAGGGAGCAGATCAGGCCGGGGCCGGACTGGGGACCCCAGGTCAGCACCTGGAGGTCCGGCCGGGCCCGCACCTGGTCTTCGTCAACCCCGGCCAGGCGGGAGTGGGGCTGGAGGGAGATTTCGTCAAAACCGTTGGTGATGAAACAGTATTCGTCCTGAAGGTACTGGGGGAAGACCCCGAAGAGCTTACGGTCGAGCAGGTGCTTGCTGATGCCATACCGGTGATGGAGAGCGGCCATGGCCCCCCAGCAGAGGTAGATGGTCGAGAAGACATGACTGCCGGCCCAGTCCAGGATCCGGGTCAGTTCAGGCCAGTAGTCGACCTCCTCGAACTCCATCTGCTCGACCGGGGCCCCGGTGACGACCAGGCCATCGTAGTAGTTGTCCTCGAAGGCCTCCAGGTTCTCGTAGAACTTGACCAGGTGGTCCTGGCTGGTGTGGGTGGCCTCATGGGTGGAGGTCTTCATGAAGTCGACCTCGACCTGGAGGGGCGACTTGGAGATCAGCCTCAGGAGCTGTGTCTCGGTCTCCACCTTCTTGGGCATCAGGTTCAGGATGACCACCTTCAGGGGGCGCACCTCCTGGCGCTCCGCCTCATGGGTCTCCAGAGCGAAGATGCGCTCCGAATCCAGAATGGATCTGGCAGGTAGTCCAGTGGGGATGTTGATAGGCATGAGTCCATTATCCCCTTTCCGGCGCCAAAACCTCCAAGGTTTCCGGCTGATGACCCGCATAATCGCCCATACTTGACAAGAGGCCACCAATCCGTACAATAGATGACTGCTGCGCAACGCAGCCGACGCGGGGTGGAGCAGTTCGGTAGCTCGCTGGGCTCATAACCCAGAGGTCTCAGGTTCAAATCCTGACCCCGCTACCAGATGACCCGGAATTCCAGCGAATTCCGGGTCTTTGTTCTTGACACGTGCCAGGTCGGCAAAAAACAGCTGTATCCCTGTGCATTCTGAAGCAGTACTTCTATATGACCACACTTCAGATGGGTCAGCCCGCGCGATGCGGGATGACCTGGATGCCATCGGATCAGCTGGTGACCGAACGCACGGAGGCATCGGAACGGCGAAGACGGCCGACCATGAGGCCCGCGCAGAAGTAGAGCAGTGCGAAGAGAAGGACGATCAGGGCCGGGGTTGACCAGTTGGCGGCGGAAAAGACCCCTGCCGAGACCGTTTTACCACTGGGGCTGAGACCAAAGACGGCGTTGACGGCGGAGTTGTACCACCAGCCGGGAGTCAGCTTGCCGACCAGGGTCATGGCGGCCGGCATGTCAATCGGCATGGCCGAGCCGGAAGTGAACATGATGACCAGGCCCATGATGATGGCGACCGTGTTGATCACCGTGTTGGACAGGTTGAACTGGCTCAGCATATACCCGAAGGCGGAGGCTGCGACCACGAAGATCATCATGGTCAGCAGGGAGATACAGATCCTCCCCCAGCCCAGGGATTCCGGATTGCCGCCGACCACTACCGTCGAACCCAGAATCAGGATCGTGAAGTAGGCCCATGCTACCAAGCCGAAGAGGAGAGCTGCAAGAAACTGCTGGAGGTTCAGGGAGAAATTGCGGATGGGGGAGGCCATCAGCCTGCGATGCTGCTCGGCCATGCTGAATGATCCGAAAAGGAGGGCCAGACAGACGGTCAGGGCGGTCATCAGCGGGTAGGAGGCCAGACTGACGGTTTGGGCGAAACCAGCGCTCAGGGTCTTGGTCTCCTTTCTCGGAGAGGTCTGCACACTGATTTTGGCCTGGTTATTGGCGAAGTGCTTGACCGTATAGTCCGAGGCGGCCTTGAAGGCCCGGGCATCCACTGTGATAGGCCGGGCATTCCCCCTGGAGGACATCTGGGCACCTTGGCTGGCTGTGTTGGCTACTGCCGAAGGGTTTGACGAGGCGGCATTCGCCATATCGGCCATGTTCGCCGTATCCGACATGGCCTCTGTATCCACTTCAGCGTCCCTGGTCGACTGACCGAGCCCACCAAGAAGAGCCGCACTGACCCCGTCGAAGTAGGAATCGACCTGGACCTGTGCCAGGTCACCATGATCGGACTTGTAGTTGGTGGCCGTTTGGACCTTGGGGACGGATACCGACTTAGCGCCGGCGGAGACATCGGCACAGGCTTCGAGGAAACGACGGCTGAACCCCTGTGGGATGATGATGATCAGATCGGTCTGGTCACCGTTGGCCAGGGCATCCTGCATGGTCTGGTTTTCGTCGGGTAAGGAGACCATGTCGGCCGAGCGGGACAGATAGTCCGTAAGCCCCCGACCCAGATTGCGTCCGAGCGAATCCCCACTGTCACGGTTGATAACGGATACCTTGGCGCGGACCGGTTTGAAGGTGCCGACCGAACTCTCCTTGGTGGCCTCGACCGCCTGGGACATGGAACCGTATCCGATGATCATGGTGATCAGGCTCATACCGACCAGATAGATCAGCATGTAGTTCTTATGCCGCCAAATGATGCGTATGGCTGTTTTAAAGGTGCTCATATCGTTGCCTCCTCAGCAGCAGGGCCGCACCCGCCAGGAAGACGGCACTCATGATAACAAGAATCAGGCAGGTTCTCACGAAAGGTCGGAAACTGTCGTAATAGACGATGTCGTAGAAGAGGTTGGAGACCTGCTTGACCGGGTTCAGGTAGTGCAGATAGGGGGTCTTCTCCTGGATGGAGTGATCGATATCCATGGTCGAGGGGCCATACAGACCTGCGAATACGGACAGGGTGCAGTCGATGAAAACGTTCAGTCCCACCTTGATTTCCGCGGAAAGCCGGGGTAGCGCACCCAAAAGGGCACCGAAACTGGAGGCCATGAAGGTGGAGAGAACCAGGGCAACCAGGGCAACAGGGTCGCGGCCGCCGACCCCCATGCCACAGACCGTTCGAATGAAGACGTAGGCAACCATGAGGCTGATGCAGGAGAAAAGCCAGGTGGCCAGGAAGGCCCCTCCCACCCTGACCCATACAGGAGACGGGGAGACAGCAAACCGGGCACCGATTTTGGAGAGGTTGGCCTGGGTGGAGGCGATCAGACTGGCGGTCACTCCGGCGCCGATCATGCAGGCCATGCCCAAAACGGCGAAATAGTAAGGTGCGGTCATGGTTGGCTCGACGTGGGTCAACTTGATTGTCCTGGTATAGGTTCGATTACCGGACTGGATACCGGTCAGAAAATTCGGATCACGAAGGCGGGCCGGATTGGCCTGAGCCACAACCTTGAAGGTCGAACCTGTCTGGTTGAGCCGCGCCATGTACGCGCTGAGCAGACTGACTGTGACCCCCTTGGCGGAGTTGCCCCCACTCTGTATTTCGGCCGCGTCCCGATCGGCCAGGACCATGCGGATCAGCCCGTCACCATCCATATAGATATACCCGATATCCTTGTGTTCATCCAGCCGGTTCATTGCCTGGGACCGGTTCGTCACGGTATGGGCCTTGATCAGCTGATCCCCATCCTTCGTTTCAGACTGCGCCGATGAGATGGATCCCACCATCTTCCCTGCGGAGGGCACCTTCTGCCAGGCCGCGTCATTCACGACGGCGAAAGGTTGCGCTTCCACGGTATGCCCCTTCTCCACACCGCTGAGCATGCCCATCATCATGGCCGCCAGGATGACCGGGAAGGCCAGGGTCCAGAAGACGGACGAGAAATTGCGGAATGACATCTTGACGTTGGTCAGGAAAACCTGCCACATGGGTCTTCCTCCTTTCTGTCGACTGGGCCCTCAATCACGCAACTGCTTGCCGGTCAGCTCCAGGAAGACGTCATTCAGGGAGGGAGGGCGACTGGTCAGGTGGGTGAAGGAGACTCTGCGACTCTCCAGGAGGGTGAGAACATCCTGGAGGTTGCGATCGCCCCGGTTGCAGTGGATGACCAGCTCCCGGCCGTCATAATCCGCAGACTGGGTAACCGCAAGGGCATTGATCGCATCCAGGGTGGAATCGTCAAGGTCGAGGGTCTCGACGCTGATCCGCTCCCCGACCTGAATCATGTCCTTGAGCTCGTCGGCCGTGCCCAGGGCGATTGTGCGACCATGGTCCATGATCATGATCCTGTCGCAGATCTGCTCGACCTCTTCCATGTAATGGCTGGTATAGACCACGGTCGTCCCCTGCTGATTCAACTCCCCGATGCCCTCCAGGATGGCGTTGCGACTCTGCGGATCCACGGCAACCGTGGGCTCATCGAAGAAGATCAGGTCAGGCTTGTGGGCGATTCCGCAGGCGATGTTGAGCCGACGGAGGAGACCGCCCGAGAGCTTACTGGATCTGTATCTGCGGAAGTCACCCAGACCAACGAAATCGATGGCCTCGTCCACCAGGTGCCGGCGACGCGACCGGGCGGGGACATAGAGGGAACAGAAGTAGTCTATGTTCTCCTCCACGGTCAAGGTGTCAAAAACCGCCACATCCTGGGGAACCATACCCACCCTGCGCTTCAGGTCGAAGGCTGTGGGCCCCATGGTGCCACCGAAGATGGTGATGGTCCCCGAGTCGTAGGTCAGGAGGGAGAGGATGCAGTTGATGGCAGTCGTCTTTCCGGAACCGTTAGGCCCCAGCAGGCCGAAGATCTCTCCCTGATGAACGTCCATGTCGAAATGGTCCAGGGCGACCATGGACCCGTAACGTTTGACCAGACCGCTGACCTTCAGAGCCGATTCTTGATCATTGAATGTGTTCATACCCCCATCATGGTCCAATGATTCGGTTCCATGTGGTGACACCGGTCACGACTTTGTCACCAGGACGAGCCGGGTTGAATGACAAATGTCACTGCCCTGACGGGTTCAGGTGCGTCGATTCCCGTCACGGCGTAGAACTGAGAGGTATGAAACGAGGCCGACAGGAGACAGTTCGAAAGCCGGGGGCGACCGTAGCGAGGATGACGGTACGCCCCCTGCTCATGCTGACCTGCGCCATGGCCGCGTATTGGGCTTTCGGAGAGGCGAACGCGGTTTGGGTGGCCGGCACCCTCCTGGCGACCTCGGCCGGATGCCTGAGCGAATGGCTCCTCCCATCTCCTGTGGTTCTTCTGCCCCAAGGACTTCTGGCCCTGGCAACTCTCATAGTGCCTCAGTGGATGTTTCTCCTTCCCGCCATCGCCTTCGACACAGGCCTGGTCGTCAACCTTGATGACCCCCGCCCCGATTCTTCTACCTGCCGGACACCCAGCCGCCCGGAGAGAGGCGGGTTGTCAGGTCGGAACCAATGTCCGACCCTGGCATGGCTGGCGGTCGAATCGTTCTGGATAATTCCGGCTTCGGCTAATCTCATCCGCCTGGACGGGACCTGGCAACGATATGCCACTTTGGGACTGACGACCGCAATCTTCGCCCGACTGGTCGGGTTCATCTGCGCCTCCCTGTCCGGAACGGAACAGCGACTCCTGGACCTGGGCGACCTGCAGAGGTACACAATCAGGCGGATGCACTCCCGAATCGCCGACCTGGACGAGGAAAGAGCCCAGACCGCCAGGACGGTTCAATTGACTGAACGCACCCGCATCGCCCGCGAAATGCATGACAACGTCGGTCATCAATTGACCAGGGCCATCATGCAGACCAAGGCCGACCAGGTGCTTGCCCAAAGCCGCGGTGACCAGGACAGCGCCCGGGCCTTCGGCGAACTGGGCGACACCCTGGACCAGGCCATGACCACAATCCGTCGGTCGGTGCACGACTTGGAAGACCGGGGCACAGACTTCAATGCCCGAATCGAAGAAGCCTCCCGCTCTCTGGACACAGGTCAATCCACCGCCATCCAGGTCCACCTGCAGAACGATATCGAAGAGGCGCCGGCCCCCGTGGCCCGTTGCTTCGCCACCATCATCCGCGAGGCCTTGAGCAACACCGCCCGCCACAGCCATGCCCAATCGGTCAGCATCATCCTGAAGGACCTACCCATGGTCTGGCAGCTGGTGGTTCAGGATGACGGAGCCCACCATCCGGTTCCCGCCGACGGGCAATCAGGCATGGGCAGGCCCGCCTCCTACCCTGGGCAAACTTCACAGGAACGCGACTCAGGAGAACAGGCGTGGCGCGGCATGGGCCTTGCCGACATGGAGGCCCGCGCACATTCCCTGGGTGGTTCGACACTAAGCGGGCCGAATCGGGATGGGTGGCGGGTCTTCGTCAGCCTCCCCAAGAACCTGCCACTATCTGCATAGTCGATCCATGGCCCGCATCCCCCGCCCCCGCAACCTGTTTCCAGCAGTTCATACTGGATGGCGAGGCAAAGAGAGTAATGGACATGCGGCGGAGGAGATTCGTATGGAAGACCGAATAGGTCAGGCAGATGAGTAAGACAAGTAGTATGAGAGAAGCAGCGAACCGTCATGGATACATGGCGGTCACCACAGAAAGACTCCACTCATGAAGGTTGCAATCGCCGATGATGATCCCATCGTTTGCTCCTCGCTGTTGACCATTCTGACCACCACCCAGACTGCCGAGGTGATATGGACCGCCAGTGACGGACTATCGGTCCTCAACTCATACAAGGCACCCGATGGCCGACCGGACATCCTCCTCATCGACATTCAGATGCCCGGGATGGACGGGTTGGAGGCAGCCGGCAGAATCATGGAAGCCGACCCCAACGCGAGGATTCTCTTCCTGACCACCTTCGCCGATGAGGAATACATCTCCCGAGCCCTTGGCCTGGGAGCCAAGGGCTACCTGATCAAACAGGATGTGGCCTCGGTCGTCCCCGCCCTGGAAGCTGTGATGGCCGGACAGGTGGTTCTGGGATCCGAGGCCCTGGCCAACCTTCCGCTGGGCGGTCAACCGTCGACCGCGAGCGCACCCGGACGGGAACCGGACCATCGAGGGTGGAAACCCTCCGCGCCCAACCAGGAGTCTCGGAAGGAGGCCGGAAACCCGATACCGGGCAGATTCGCCGGCCTGAGCCGACGGGAGCGCGAACTGGTCGCCCTGGTCGCCGACGGACTGGACAACCACACCATCGCCGACAGGCTCTACCTCAGCGAAGGCACTGTCCGCAACCGTATTTCATCGATCCTGGCCAAGACCAACCTTTCGAATCGAACCCAGCTGGCCATTGAATGGCTGAGCAGTCGGGAAGCCTGACCCGATGCCAATCTGGCGCCCTGACCGCATCCTGGGTTCCACCTTGGCGTGACCCTTCACTTCCGGCGCTTCCCGGCAACAACCAGGATAATCAGCCCGGTGAAAGAGATAACCGTAAGCAGGATCAGGGCCTGGGAGACCGCGGAACCCGCCGCCGGCAGACTTGCGGAGGCCCCATTCCAATCATCCAGGTTGGATTCAACCTTGGTATCCAGGCAGAGGGTCTGCCCATCGATGGTAATCGAACCTGGTACAGGCCCGTTGGGCTTCCCGGAAACAGATTCGGGACCTGTGGAGGGCTGACCAGGCAGTCCGGAAACGGAACCAGAACTTGAGGGGGCAGCTGGACGAGCCAGGGAACCATCGTGGTCAGGCATGGTGGAAGGCGGATTGACCGGGCAGGCGGTCAGCGGCTTTCCGGTCACCTTGGCCCTGTCGGTATGATGGCCGGTCACTCCGACCAGGGTTCCATGAACGTCCACCGACTGCCCGGGTTTGAGAATCAGGTCATTCCATCCCTGCGGATACTTGAGGTCGACCACCCTGCCGCCGCCCGTCACGGTCCAATCCTCCAGGCTGAGATCCCTGGCCCGGAAGTAGGCTCCCCGACCCGTGCCCGGATCCTTGCCCGAATCGTTGGTGATGCGGAAGACCATATCGATATCACCCTTCACCGGAAGGGCCTGATTGGGTTCATCGCGGTCGCCATCGGGGAATCCACCGGCCGCGTCGAACTTCTCCAGATGCAGACCGGGAGTCAGGTCAGGGGTTCTGGTCCAGACCGTATTGGAGGGAATCACCCTGTCCTGGTAATACTCGGTAAAACGGTTCTCATGCCTGTCCACAGTGACCAGGCGCCGGCACTGCAGGTAGGCACGCCATCCCACCTCCTGGTTGGGCATGGCGGAGACCATAGTCAGATAGGCCGCCGTGGCGGCAACCGTCACCTTCCCATCAGGCCCGGGTACCAGGGTGAAGAGGTTCCCACCCAGGGACGAAGCATCGAAGCCCGACCCAGCCAGTTGGCCGCCCTTGGGAACCAGGACCCTGCCGTTCCTCGCCAGATCCCTGGAGGCGTAGACGGCCCATTGCCCGGTGAACAGGTCCACGTCCGGAACCAGTTGATCCTCGATGCGCCACTGGCCCACCTGGGGGTAGGCCCTGCCGGCCGGAAGGATGCTTGAGTCCAGCTGGTAGAGGAAGAGACTGTCGCGGTAGATGCTCCCGGCCCGGGAGGAGCCGCCGCCTACGTCCACGACGACATCCTTGGCGGGATTGAGCGGTTGGAGGGGGTTGGAGACGATGTTGGTCTTCCGCCTGATGTCATTCAATATCTGCACCCCCTGGTTCTTGAGCACCTGACGGTGCCCGACCCTGATGACCCGGAAGGGCAGGATCAGGTTATAGGTGCGGCCAAGCAGGGACTGGTCGATGGCCGGTTCACCCAGGGGGCTGTGGCCGACCCGGCGGGCATAGGCTGCAAGGTCCTTGGGCTGGGGGTCGCCCTTGACGGTCAGACCGGTGGCCGGGATGAAGGTGTCGACGGTCTTGGCGAAGGCGTAGACGACCCCGCCTCGAATCTGGATATTGAACCGGCTGGTGTAGTCCCTTCCATCGGACCCCGTGACCCGGATACGCCCCGGATCGATGCTCAGATACTCATCATCGAAGTCATCCACCAGACCGAGCCTCCAGACCCTGTAGGCGTTGTCGGTCTGCCTGGCATCCATGGTGACCCGGTAGACACCCGTATCCCCCTGGAGGAGGGTCCGGCCGTCGATGCTGACCGACTGGTCACGGGAGCTGACGACCTGCTTGGCCGGATTGACCACCGGAGGCAGACTGAAGACCTTGTTGGATGGGGTCAGGGAGTTGTTGATGGTCAACATCCATTGATTGCCCACCCGGTGATCAGTCGGTGCGGCCTTATCCACTGTCCCCTCGAACCGAATCTGGATCTTGGGATTACCGGAGGCCCGCCACTGGCCGATCAGGCCGGCATCGGTCAGGACCACCCGTACCAGGTGGTGGGCATCGTCCCAATGAGTGGAGTACTTGGACTTGGGAATCGGCCGGCCCCGGGAGAGGTCCATCAACTCAAGGGTCTGTTTGTCCGGCCTGAACCACTGATCGTAGACGTCGGTGAAGGCCAGCTCCCTGACCGGATAAGCCAGGTCAGCAGGGAGGGAGGGTTGGGTGTCCAGCTGGTATTCCAGCCGCTGCCCGGGTTGGACCACCTTCCCGTCCACACTCTCCTGGGTGCCTCCCTGGCCGGACTCGGAGACCACATCCTTGTTCACCGGCGGCAGGTAGGCACAGATGCCTGGCCGGTTGGTGTCGACGGTCTGCCCGTTGACGGTCTGGGAACCCTTGTTGGTCAAGGACCCATCCGCCCCGGGCTGGGCAGGCATGGCCGCGCAGAAGGTCACCTCGTCACCCTGGCCCCTGCCCATGTCTTTCCTGACCTGTGCCGCCCCACCGCCGTTGGCGAAGTTGACGGTAAAGGGCACCAGCATGCTCACCTGCAAGGGGGTGGTCATACCCCGCAACCTGGCCAGGTAGCCGGCCTTGGCCCGGGCTCTGACCGCCTTCCCCGAGACGGTGATGTCGAAGCGGTTCGTCACATCGCGACCATGCTCATTGATGGCCGATACGCTGCTGTGCCGGTAATGCCCATCCCCATCCGCGACACCCTCGGCCTCGTAGATCCGCACCTTTGCAGCGCCGTCCTGATCAACCAGGTAATCGGCAGCCGACCAGTCGTCATCCAAGGCCAGCAGGCCGGGTGCCTGAACCAGGCCGGGATCGACAGTGGCATTGACCACGGCACCGACCTTATCGCCATCCAGGAAGACATGCCCGTCGGCCCCGGTCCGGTTGGTGTGTGTCGGGTCGATGACCGCCCGCCATCGGCCGGTTGAAGGGTCCTGGAGTATCCATGACTTGTCGGGGTTGGGCGTCCAGGTGGGGAACCGCCGTTGCGGGGTCTGATGCTCGGACTCCATGGCCAACCCCTTCCACCGGACGGCACCCGTATCCTGGATGACATTGATGGTCGGCCTGTAGACGGCCACATCCAAGTCCCACTGCCAAACATGGTTCACCGGCAAATCGCCGCCCCTCCAGACGGCAGTGGCCAGATTCCCGGATGGAGTGTCACCGTTCCGGGTGTTGAAAATAAAATGATCGCTCAGATCCCGGCCGTTGGTCATGTCACGAACCCGTTGGCCGCCGATGGTATAGCGCTGGCCCATAGGCTGGAAGCCGTCACGGAAGGTCAGCTCACGGCCGTTGGTTCCGGTATTGGTGGTAATGCGTGTGTGATTGGTCATGGAATCCGCACTGGTTCCTCGCTCCACCTGTTTGTCGGGCAGGCTGGGAGGTTGGTCGGCAGGCCTGGGCTCGAAATCGTTCAGCATGATCACCACAAGGGAGATGCTGTGCTCATTGCCGGCATAGCGCTCGGCCAGTCCATCCAGGGAATCCCCCGGCTGGTCCCAGAAGGGCTGGCTGGTTCGGTAGGAAACGCCCCGGTTGCTGTAGGACCTACCGGCAATCGAAGATTGCCAGTTGCTCATCCAGATGGAGTGCTGGGCCATGCTGACCCCGTCAAAGACCCGCTGCCCGCCGTTCATGCCGGTGACGACCCCCACACCGGTCACCCGGCAGTTCCCCTGACCGCGCCTGTCGGGATGGGCCTGGTCGAACCTCTCCGTGCAGTTCCGGTTGGCCTCGTCCAAGGCCTCCTGTTTGACCCTGGTCGTGGTGTCATTCGCCCCGTCCCTGATATCCAGAAGGGCAAAGGCCCGGTCGACGCTGGCCACCTCGTGACCACCGAACCCACCCTGACCATCGTCGCGGTAGGCCCAACCCTGCCAGAAGCCGCCATTACCCTCGGCACCACCGCCGGCATGCCCGGAACCTCCGCCCGCCATGGCAGGTGTCAGGGGTACCAATAGGGTAAAGCAAGCTATCACTGCAGCCAGGAGTCCCAGCCACCCTCTTCTTCGTTTCATCTTCATCCTTTTCGTCGAGCCGAAATCCGCGGACCATCAATGCCCACAGGGAGAGCGGAGCGGAGATCCACCATCTTGGAAGGTCATCGAACCGGGCGCCCTCCACCCCATGGACCTCGAGTATGACCGGAGGAATCGGCAGGTTCCCCTGAGCCGGAGGAATGTGGTCGAATGTGCGCACGACTGGTTATGCTGTGTATGAGATACAACCGATTCGGCCGAGCCCGCGTGGCCACGGCCAGACAAAGGAGACAGGACTATGGCAGAGACCTTCAACGTGCTGGTCGAGATTCCCCGCGGTTCGCGCAACAAGTATGAAGTCGACCACGACAGCGGCCGCATCATGCTGGACCGCACCCTCTTCACCTCCATGGGGTATCCCGATGACTACGGCTACATCGAGGACACCCTGGGCGAGGACGGCGACCCCTTGGACGCCCTGGTCATGATTCCGAACTCCGTCTTCCCCGGCTGCGTGGTCGAGTGCCGCGCCGTGGGCCTCTACCACATGGTCGACGAGGCCGGCGGCGACGACAAGGTGCTCTGCGTGCCTGCCGACGTGCGCTTCGACGACATCAAGGACATCGAGGACGTCTCCGACTTCCACAAGCGGGAGATCAAGCACTTCTTCGAGCAGTACAAGGCCCTGGAGCCCGGCAAGGAGGTCATGCCCGGCGACTTCTGGACCAACGCCGAGGCCGCCGAGACCGAGATCAAGGCGGCCCGCGAGCGCCTGGCCGACCAGAAGTAAGGCCCAGGACCACTCGAGCGCCGGATGGCATCCTCTCGATAGGGACCCAAACCACCAGGAACCAGCTCCGATGGGAGTCACCCCGGCAGGAACCCTTCCGATAGGGACATTCCTGCCGGGGTTTTCCGTACACGGCGGACCGGGCGGGAACCGGCCGCCGCAAATCCGACGATCCCCTGCCGGGCCGTCTACCATGCATAAGTGAGAGATGCCCGGAACGGCAGGGAGCCACTATGACCTTTTATACCTATACCTACCTCAAGGGGGGCCAGACCGACTGGCGGCTGATCAAGATAATCGTCATCGTGGTACTGGCCCTGGCCTTCCTTTTCTTCCTGGTCATGTACGCCCGACGCAAGTGGGACCGTAAATACAAGGACCTGGCCATCATCCTGGGCACCCTGCTCCTCCTGGCGGCCGCGATCCAGTACAGCGACTACACCAATCTGCGCACGGCCAGCGTCCAGAGCGGCCAACTGACCGTCGTCATCGAGAAATCCGCGGCCAAGCTGGGAGTGGACCCTCGGACCATCAGCATCAACGACACCTCCCGGAACAACGACATGATCATCAAGACCCCCAAGGGCTACTACACCCTGGTCTTCAACGGTTCCGGTTCGCAGTTCCTCCTGGAGAAGGCCGACCTGTACCAGCCCGATGTCACCATGATCGGAGAGTAACCCATGGATATCAATTTCTACGTGAATGTGGCCCTGAAGCTGATCGTCGGCCTCCTCTTCATCACCCTCCTGATCAACGTGACCGGCAAGGGGAACCTGGCCCCCACCTCGCCCATGGACCAGCTGCAGAACTACGTTCTGGGCGGCATCATCGGCGGGGTGATCTACAGCAACTCCATTTCGATGGCCCAGTACATCGTCATCCTCCTGATCTGGGCCACCCTGATCCTCCTGACCCGCTATGCCAAGACCCACATCCACGTCGTGGGGAAGTACATCGACGGGGAGCCCGTCACCATCATCAAGAACGGGAAACTCCTGGTGCAGAACTGCCTCAAGGTCAACCTGACGGCCAAGGAGGTCGACTTCAAGCTCCGCACCCAGGGCATCAACGACATCCGTGATGTCAAGCGGGGCATCGTCGAGCAGAACGGCGGCCTGACGATCATCTCCAAGGAGGACGAGGACGTGCGCTATCCGGTCATCCTGGACGGCCGGGCCAACCCCGACGTGTTGGACATGATGGGCAAGGACGACGACTGGCTCATGAAGAGCCTGAACGAAAAAGGGATCAAGAAGGTGTCCGACGTCTACATGGCCAGGTATCAGAACGGGAAGCTCTACGCGGTCTCCTACCGGGACAAGTAGGCGGCCAAGCGTCGGGCCGGGACGCACGCTGGTGGGGACTGGACGGCATCGGATGAAACGGCCTGTGGGCACAATCCTGAGGGTCTTGCCATACCCCATATCGGGTGCCTATAATATAGCTTCATATTTCATGCGTGGCATGTGAACAGCATTCAGCGAATTCAAAGCCGGTTATTCGGCAGTTCCGCTGTCAACGCACCCGAGGCGTAGGCGGGTTCGAGGAAACCTGGTCGAGGCCCATCCCGTACCGGGATGAACGTATCGAGGAATGCTGTGTTCATCAGACTTATACTGATAGCCTTGGGCGTATCCGCCGATGCCTTTGCGGTCGCCATAGGCAAGGGACTTTCCGTCCGCAGGCTCGAGGCCCGTCACCACTGGCTGGTGGGGCTCTGGTTCGGCGGATTCCAGGCCCTCTTCCCCCTGATCGGTTACTTCGCCGCCTCCCTCCTCCAGGACTATGTAACGGCGGTCGACCACTGGATCATCATGGGATTGCTGGGCATCATCGGCATCAACATGATCCGCGAAGCCGTTTTCGATCCGGACGATGAGGGTGAACCCGGGCAGGAAGATACCAAACCGGAAGAGCCTGGCCGGCAGGGAACCAGACGGAGGGCACAGGCCAGGGAACCCTTCTCCTGGAGGAGCATGCTCCCCCTCTCCATCGCCACCAGCATCGATGCCTTCGGAGTGGGTGCCAGCCTGGCCCTGATGAACGTCAACATCTGGCTGGCCGTCCTGGTCATCGGGGTCGTGACGGCCCTGGCCTCAATACTTGGCCTGCGCATCGGCAACCTCTTCGGGGCACGATGGCGCAAGCCGGCCCAGATAGCGGGCGGCATCATCCTGATTGCCTTGGGTGTCCAGATATTCATGGAGCACCTGGGCATAATCCCCTAAGACAGAACAGAGATTCCAAGGCGAAACCAGGTATCCTGGGATGAAACCGAAGGCTCCAAGACGGGACAGAGGGTCCGGCTTGAGGGCCTGAAGCAGTCCGACCGACAGGAATCAACCTGCAGGCTGAACCGAGGTCAGACCAGGAAGTGCAGCGCCGTAATGGACAGCATCACCAAGGCACCGGAGAGCATGACCGGCACCAGGGCCATTCCGAACCAGGCAGGGCCACCAGTGCGGTCTGATGATCCAACCTGATAGGCGGAGGAAGTGTCCTGGTCCGTGCGACCGGACCTGCCGGCCTTACCGGACTCATCGACTAGACCGCCAGCCAGATCCCGCCCCCACTGCCAACCGGCAAGAACCAAACCGACCAAGAGGACCAGACCCACCACCAGGGTCAGTATTGCAGGCAGGGGGGCAGAAGCAGCCGCCCTGGCGAAGAGGGAGCAGAAGGCCGGAAGGAAGACCCAACCCGAGGCGCAGACCACCGCCAGACCGGACAGGGCCGTGGCGGAGATGCCTCGAATCACCATCCGACGATTCTTCCGTGCCATCTGCCGGGCGAACATGACCACGGCCAGGATGGTCAGCAGGACGGCCGAGGACTCCAGCCAGAGCCTGGTCAGGGGCCAGACGGCATCCAGGTCGGCCCCATCCCCCCTGGACACATCCAGGCCGACGGACCTTGGCAGAAGGAAGATGAGGGCCATCGATATCAGACCCAGCAAGGCACAGATGCCCCTATCCGGGTCGGTGGGAATGCCAGGTCCGGCAAAGGGCCAGCAGGCGAGCAAGGCAAGAAGGGCAATCACCACCAGGAGTATCTGCATAATCCTGGCCGTGGAGGGAGATCCAAGCACCCAGGTCACCAGGGCCGGCAGAACCAGCAGGGCGAGGGTCAGCAGCTGGGCAGGAATGGGGGCCTTGCCCCCGGTCCGCTTGACAGCATCCACTACACATCCTCCTGTCCGCCGGATTCGGCAGGTTTCGTTAGGCCGGTCATCACCGTCAATCCTATGCCAGTCCCCTCCCGGGGGTGACAGCCGGGCGGAATACCATATATCGAATGACGAGACCGGCGATAAGCCTGATTGTACAATGATGGCAATTGTTCATCTTGTTCGCATAGAGTGGACGACAGGCAACGAAGGAGGGTGGGGGCATGACCGATCTGACGCTGATGACTTTTGCCAGTGATCCGGCAACCGTTCTTCCGGCATTGGCCCTCCTTTCGCATCGCGTCAGGGTCCTTCCCCTGGATGCCGCCTCCCTGGTCAAGATGCCCGAGGACACGGTCCTTTTTATCGATGCCAGCGACGATCTGGCCAGCGCCAAGACCATCTGCAGCCTGATTCGCGCCTCGGGTCTGTCGACCCCGATCATCCTGGTCCTGAGCGAGGGCGGGTTCACCGTGGTCAACGCCCAGTGGGGGGTGGCCGATGTGGTGGTCCAGACCGCCTCGCCTGCCGAGGTGGAGGCCCGTCTGCGCCTGGTCCGCCAGCGCGACACCTCCCAGCCCCAGACCAGCCAGCATCAGCAGACCACTGATGACCAGGTGCCCACCGGCAGGGTCCGCTCCGGCGACCTTGTGGTGGACACCGAAAGCTATACGGCCCGGGTCCATGGCAACCCCATCGACCTGGCCTACAAGGAGTTCGAGCTGCTCAAGTACCTGGTCCAGCACCCGGGCAGGGTCTTCACCAGGGCCCAGCTTCTCCAGGAGGTTTGGGGCTATGACTACTACGGTGGCACCCGGACCGTCGACGTGCACATCCGCCGCCTGAGGGCCAAGCTGGGCGGCGAATACGAGCACCTGATCGGGACCGTGCGGAATGTGGGCTACCGGTTCGACCCGCCTGAGTCGGCAAAGACCGGCAGGAGCCAGACACAGGCGCAGGACAGGGAACAACCCCAGGACCAGTCGCAGTCATCAGATCGGAAAGGGCAGGTGCCGGAGCCCAAGCCCCTGAAACCCCAGAGGGGCAAGCCGCGGGATAAGAAGCCGGGCGACAGTGACCAGTAGGAGCGAAACCCGCAGGAAAGACCCCGGCAAGGGA
The DNA here is from genome assembly GCF_945269915.1 of uncultured Bifidobacterium sp. Taxonomy (GTDB): domain Bacteria; phylum Actinomycetota; class Actinomycetes; order Actinomycetales; family Bifidobacteriaceae; genus Bombiscardovia; species Bombiscardovia indica. The sequence goes on from NZ_CALYOY010000001.1 coordinate 91,060, forward strand.
GACACCCACCAAAGCGGCACCGGCAGGAAGCGGGCCGGTGGAAGAGAATCCAAGACCGAGCGTCTGACCAGAATGCATGCCGAGTACGAGATCCTCCGCCAGGTATATCCGGAGGCCTATTGCGCCCTGCACTTCCACAACCCCTTCGAGCTCCTGGTGGCGACGGTCCTCAGCGCCCAGACCACCGACAAACGGGTCAACTCGGTCACCCCGGAACTCTTCGGCCGCTACCCCGACCCGGCAGCCTTGGGCGGGGCCAACCCCCTTGATATCGAGGACATAATCCACTCCGTGGGCTTCCATCACGCCAAGGCGGAACACCTGGTGGGGCTGTCACGGATGCTGGTGGATGACTTCCATGGCGAGGTGCCCGAGACCATGGAGGAACTCACCCAATTGCCCGGGGTGGGCAGGAAGACGGCCAACGTGGTCCTGGGCAATGCCTTCAAGATCCCCGGCTTTCCGGTAGACACCCATGTGATCCGTGTCACCGGACGTCTGCGCTGGCGGACGGACTGGCGCAGTACCCACCCGGACCCGGTCAGGATCGAGCACGAAATCTGCGACTGCTTCCCACCTGAGGATTGGACCAACCTCTCCCACAGACTGATCTTCCACGGGAGACAGACCTGCCATGCCCGTAAGCCGAACTGTCTGAACTGCCCCCTGGCCACGACCTGCCCGAGTGCTGAAATCCTGGCCTGACCCGCCACCCCGTTAGAATCGAGTGCATGGCAGAGCATACAGGCAAGGACATCAGGGCCGGCATCATCTTCATCCTGGTGCTGGTGGTGCTGACCACCGGCGTCTACCTGGCCTGGCCCCTGATCACAGGTCAGGGCAGCCCCCGCCTGAGTGGTCTCAGATCCGGCGATACCATTCGCATAGCCGCCCGAGAGGCCCCGCAGTCCCTTGATATCCGCACCGAAGAAGGCTCGCCTGCCGACCAGGCCCTCATGGGGAACGTGTATCAGACCCTGCTCGCACCGGACCCACAGGGAAACCCGGCACCCGGTCTGGCCCAGAGCTGGGACGTCTCCGCAGACGGACTCATCTACACCTTCCACATCCGCACCGACGCCCGTTTTTCGGACGGACGTGCCCTGGACTCCTCGGATGCCCTCTGGTCCCTCCAGCAGATTGTCGAGAAGCAGTACGCAGGGCACGAGTGGCTGACCAACCTGTCCAGGGTCAACAACCCTGCACCCACCACCCTGTCCATCGGACTGAACAGACCCGACGCCCATCTCCTGACTGCCCTGACCGGTCGGGCGGGCATCGTGTATGACCGTCACGCCCAGGTGGACTACTCCACCGAATCAGCCGGTTCGGGACCTTACAGGGTCAAGGACTGGCAGCCGGGCATCTCCCTGACCCTGGCCAGGAACGAACACTATCAAGGACCGGACAAGGCCAAGACCGACACCGTGGTCCTGACCTACGACAGGTCCCGGGATGCGAGTGCCGTCAAGCAGGTGCAGGAGGGGAACCTCGACGCCATCGTCGATCTGCCCCCGGCCGATGCCACCCCCGCCAAGGAGGCCGCATCCAAGGAAGGGAAGACCAAGACGGGAAAAGGGGTCAAGCTCCTCAACGGCCCCAGCCAGAGCAACCTGGTCCTGGCCTTCAACAACAGCTCCGGATCCCTCCTCTCCGACCAGCACGTGCGCGAGGCCGTCCGCTACGCCTTGGACAGACAGAGCCTGGCCGACCTGGAGGCGGGCGGAGCCAAGCCCCTGGGCGGCCCCCTGAACGAGATGAGCCCGGGCTTCGATGCGGGACTGCAGGCCTTCCCCCACGACACGGACAAGGCCTCCCGGTTCGCCTCCTACTATGCCCAGCCCTATTACCGGGGCGGGCTGCGCCTGGTCTACCAGGACACTTACGGAAAGCGGATCGGCGACCTGATCGCCTCCCAGCTCAAGGAGGTGGGCATCCCCAGCAAGGTCACCATGGTGGACCGCTCAACCTTCCGCGACCAGGTGCTGGGCCGCCACGACTACGACATGACCCTCCTGACCATGAACAACGACCAGATCGGCCAGTTCGCGGACCCCAACGCCACCATGCTCTTCGACAACCGCGAGGTCCAGGATGCCTGGATCCAGGTGATCGGCTCCACCAGCCAGGACCAGTACGCAAGCCGTCTGGGTGGCTACGCCCGCCAGGTCAGCGACCTCTCCCCCAGCGACTGGCTCTATGCCCGCACCCCACAGGTCCTGACCTCCTCCAAACTCCAGGGGATGCCCCGGACCATGGTCGACCAGTACCTGCCCCTGTGGAACCTGGAGGTCAAGGACTGACCCGCCCGCCGCGGTCAGGGGCCTTGTCATTGTTCGTCCATAAAATGCTGGTATGTCTGCTGAAAACCAAGGAATCGTCAACGCCAGCCTGGCCCCCCTGCCCGACAGGGTGGGTGTGGACGGCCTGGAGGAAAAATGGTGCCAGGACTGGGAACGGTCCGGGGTCTACCACTTCCGCAACACCCGTGACCGCAGGTCCGTTTACTCCATCGACACCCCCCCGCCCACGGTGTCGGGCCACCTGCATGTGGGGCATGTCTTCTCATACACCCACACCGACGTCATCGCCCGCTTCAAGCGCATGCAGGGCTACGACGTCTTCTACCCCATGGGTTGGGACGACAACGGCCTGCCGACCGAGCGCAGGGTCCAGAACTACTACGGGGTACGGGTCGATACATCCCTGAAGTATGATCCAGACTTCAAACCGCCTTTCCACGGCACGGACGGGAAGAAGATCAGCGCCAAGGACCAGGTACCGGTCTCCCGGCAGAACTTCATCGAGCTCTGCGAGGAACTGACCGCCGAGGACGAGAAACTCTTCGAACGGCTCTGGCGCTCCCTGGGGCTCTCGATCGACTGGTCGCAGACCTACCACACCATCGGTGACCACCCCCGCCGGGTGGCCCAGAAGGCCTTCCTACGCAACCTGGCCAGGGGCGAAGCCTACCAGCAGGAAGCGCCAGGACTCTGGGACGTGACCTTCCAGACCGCCGTGGCCCAGGCCGAGCTGGAGTCACGCGAGTACGACGGCTTCTACCACCGGGTGGCCTTCCGGTTCCAGGACGGCACCCCCATCTACATCGAAACGACCAGGCCCGAGCTCCTGGCCGCCTGCGGCGCCCTGATCGCCCACCCGGACGACGAACGCTACCAGAAGTACTTCGGTCAGAAGGTCTACTCCCCCCTCTTCAAGGTCGAGGTCCCCATCCTGGCCCATCCGGCCGCAGAGATGGACAAAGGCGCCGGCATCGCCATGTGCTGTACCTTCGGCGACGTGACCGACGTCCAGTGGTGGCGTGACCTGAAGCTCCCCACCCGGTCCATCATCCAGCGCAACGGCCGGATCATCATGTCGGTACCGGACTGGATCACCGACCAGGGCGGCAGGGAGATCTTCGAGCAGACCGAGGGGAAGACCACCTTCTCCGCACGGAAGATCGTCGTGGACGCCCTGAGGGAGGCCGGCGACCTGGACGGCGAGCCAAAGCCCACCAAGCGCATGACCAACTTCTACGAAAAGGGCGACAAGCCCCTGGAGATCGTCACCTCCCGCCAGTGGTACCTGTGCAACGGAGGTACCGACAGGAAGCTCAACCAGGAGCTCCTGGAGCGGGGCAGGGAACTCGACTTCCACCCCGACTTCATGCGGGTCCGCTACAAGAACTGGGTGGAGGGACTGAACGGCGACTGGCTGATCTCCCGTCAGCGTTTCTTCGGCGTTCCCTTCCCCCTCTGGTACCCGGTGACCGAGGAGGGCGAGACCGACTACGCCCACCCCATCACCCCTGCGGAGGACAGGCTCCCCATCGACCCCAGCACCGATGTGCCTGAGGGATTTGAGGAATCCCAGCGTGACCAGCCCAACGGCTTCACGGCCGAGAAGGACATCATGGACACCTGGGCCACCAGCTCCCTGACCCCCCAGATCGTGACCCACTGGGCCGAGCCCGGCGAGGAGGACCAGGCCCTCTTCAAGGCCACCTTCCCCATGGACCTGCGTCCCCAGGGCCAGGACATCATCCGTACCTGGCTCTTCAGCTCCATCGACCGTGCCCACCTGGAGAACGGATGCCTGCCCTGGAGCAACACCACCCTGTCGGGATGGATCCTGGATCCGGACCACAAGAAGATGAGCAAGTCCAAGGGGAACGTCGTGGTCCCGGATGAACCCATCAGGAAGTATGGTGCCGATGCCGTGCGCTACTGGGCCTCCTCGGCCCGGCTGGGCCTGGACGCCACCTACGACGAGGGGCAGATGAAGATCGGCCGCCGCCTGGCCGTCAAGCTCCTCAACGCCACCAAGTTCGCCCTGGCCATCGGCCGGGAGGACGAGAACCACCATGTGGCGGATTCAGCCAGGACCACCTGGGACCCGGCCGATGTGACCGTGCCCCTGGACCGTGCGGTCCTGGCCGGCCTGGCCCGGGTGATCGACCAGGCCACCCAGGCCTTGGAGTCCTATGAGCACTCCAAGGCCCTGGAGACCGTGGAATCCTTCTTCTGGGACTTCTGCGACAACTACATCGAACTGTCGAAGAACCGCGCCTATGGCACTGCGGATGCGACGGGGAGGACACCCGACCGGGGCCAGGTGCTCAGCGCCAGGACCACCCTGGGTCTGGTTCTGGAGGCCCTGGACCGTCTCCTGGCCCCCTTCCTCCCCTTCGCCACCGAGGAGGTCTGGCAGTGGATGCACCAGGGCGAGGGATCCGTACATCGGGCTTCCTGGCCCCTTCCCGATGCCTTCAGCCAGGCGGCCCAGGGCCAGGACCCGAGCCTGCTGACCTGGGCCGGCACGGCCCTGGCCGCCCTGCGCCGCATCAAGTCAGAGGCCAAGGTCTCCATGAAGACACCCATTCTCTCGGTCTCCCTGGCAGTGGCCCCCGAAGGGAAGGAAGCCGTCAGGTCCGCCCTGGACGATGTGGCCGAGGCCGGGCGTGTGACCGGCGACCTGACCCTTGTCGAGGAGACCCCAAGGGCCGAAGCCACCGAGGAGGACACCGGTCTGCACGTGATTGCCAGCCAGCTGGGCGAGCCGCCGGCAAAGAAGCCCGGGAAGTAGGCATCTTCCCGGCACATGATTGATTAGGGTGCGGGGTTGGCCGGTAAGGATTTCTTATCGGCCAACCCCGCACTCATATGAAGCCCCTGAAACCCGGAAAGAACAAGGTCAGTGTTCTTCGGCACCGGCGCGCAGATGAAGCCTCTTGGCGGCATCGGCCACCAGATGGAGATAGGCCTCGGCCAGGTCCGGGTCAAGACCACTCTCCTTGGCCAGACCCCTCAGGCGGGCGACCTGTTGGGTCTCACGGCGTGAATCGGCCGCCCCAAAACCGGCCCTGGCCTTGAGCCTTCCGATCCTGCCGGTCACCCGGAACCTCTCGGCGAGAATGTGAACGACCGCCGCATCGATATCATCGATGCCGTCCCTGAGTTCCTCGACCTCCCCGGCGCAATCGGCAACCACCTGATTCTCGGACTTCACCTGGTCATGGATCGTCGTTTCTGATTCGGATTCACTCATATGCCCCAGTCTATCCGACCGGCGGGGCGGGTACAGGCCCTCATACAAGAACCGTCCTCGCCCATGCCTGGTGCATGGACAAGGACGGCAGAAACCGGCGGGGGCGGAAAGGATCAGCCCAACCGGGCCCGCATATTACTTCTGGTTCAGCATGGATTGGTTGATGGCGGCCAGGAAGTCACGGTTGGTGGCCGTCTTCTTCAGGCGGGGCACCAGGGTCTGATAGGCCTGTTCGGTCTCCATGCCACCCAGGAGACGACGCAGCCGGTAGACCACGGCCAGCTCTTCCGGGGCGGTGATCAACTCCTCTCGGCGGGTGCCGGAGGCGTTGATGTCGATGGCCGGGAAGAGCCTCTTGTCGGCCAGGTCGCGGGTCAGTCTGAGCTCCATGTTGCCGGTGCCCTTGAACTCCTCGAAGATGACCTCATCCATCTTGGACCCGGTCTCCACCAGGGCCGAGGAGATGATGGTCAGGGAGCCGCCGTTCTCGATGTTGCGGGCGGCGCCGAAGAAGCGCTTGGGCGGGTAGAGGGCCTGGGCATCCACGCCTCCGGACAGGATCCGTCCGGAGGCCGGGGCCGCGATATTGTATGCGCGGGCCAGACGGGTCATGGAATCCAGGAGGACCACCACATCCTGGCCCAGCTCCACCAGACGCTTGGCGCGCTCTATGGCCAGCTCCGCGACCGTGGTATGGTCTGTGGCGGGGCGGTCGAAGGTCGAGGAGATGACCTCGCCCTGGACCGTGCGCTCCATGTCGGTGACCTCCTCGGGGCGCTCGTCCACCAGGACCACCATCAGATGGACCTCGGGGTTATTGGCGCTGATGGAGTTGGCGATGGACTGCAGGGTCAGGGTCTTGCCGGCCTTGGGGGGCGAGACGATCAGGCCACGCTGGCCCTTGCCGATCGGGGCCACGATATCGATCAGACGGCCGGTGATGTTCTTGGGCTGGGTCTCCATCCGCATGCGCTCCTGCGGGTAGAGAGGGGTCAGCTTGCTGAAGTGGGGCCGGTCACCGGCTTCCTCGACGCTCATACCGTTGATGGTGTCGATGGACTGGAGGGGGACGAACTTCTGCCGCTGGTTGCGATGGTCGCCCTCACGTGGGGGTCGGATGGAACCATGCACGGCGTCGCCCTTGCGCAGGCCGTACTTCTTGACCTGACCCATGGAGACATAGACGTCGTTGGGGCCGGGCAGGTAGCCGGAGGTCCGCACAAAGGCGTAGGAGTCCAGTACGTCGATGATACCGGCCACGGGGACCATGTCCTCGGGCTTGAAGTTCTCACGGCGCTCTTCACGGGGTTCGAAGTCACGCGCATTGCGCCGGTTGTTGCGGTTGTTGTGCCGGTCATTGCGGTTGCGGCGCTCGGAGGGGTTGTGCCGGAAGTCCCGGCCCTCATCACGGCCCTCATCATAGGAACGCCTGCGCGCGTGGTCATTGCGGGAGGGCAGGGCGGCCAGGATGTCATCCAGGTTACGCACGTTCCCGTTGTCATGTTCCTCGTTGTGTTCAGGTTCCTGCTCATGCCCACGCTCGTTCCGGGAACGGTTGGTCCGGTTGCCACGCGGGGAATCCGAGGAACGGTGGCGGCGACGGGAGATGACCACGTCCTCCTCGTCAGCCACGGAGTGGGGGAATCTTCCCTCACGAGCGCCATGGCCATCCTTGTGGACGGCGGCATTCTCATCGATGCCCAGAACGTCGAAGAGATCACCGACCTTCTTCTCGTCCTGCTTGTCGGAGGTCTTCTTCTGCCGTGATGCGACGGGCCCGGACCCCTTCTTGCCGGTCTCCTCGTCGGAACCACCCTGGACCCTGCGCCTGGAAGACGCTTCCGTTTCGGACTTGGGGGCGTCCTGCTTGGCCGGAACCGCGGACTCCGGAGTCCGGACGGTAACGCCTGCCGGGGCCTGGCCGCCGGATCGGGCGGCTTCTATGGTCTCGATCAGGACCGGCTTACGCATGGTGGAAATGCCGCGTAAGCCCAACTGCCTGGCCAGTTCCTTGAGCTCAGGCAGTCTCATAGAATGTATATCTTGGCTTGTTGCCACTGTTGTAATGCCTTTCCTACGCCATGCCTAAAACCAGGCAAATAGCTTGAGAATATGCGGGTAAACCGCTCATGAAAGCCCGACGCTGACTCAGCAAGCCGAACTGAATACAAGAATACAACGAGGCCCGGATTCCCGCAAGCACAGCCCCAGCGTGTCATAAGGCCGTAGACTAGCCATTGTGAGCGAGAGAAAAACCATGCGCGAGGATCGACGGCAGGAGTTCGTGGATACCGCCTTGCAGGTCTTCGAACGACAGGGTGCGGCAAATACATCCCTGCGCGATGTAATCGGGGCCATGAACGACGGCAGGGGCGTCGGAATGAGCGTCTTCTACTACTACTTCGAATCCAAGGACGACCTGGTCAACGCCTGCCTGACCTCATACTTCGACCGCAATGCCCGGGAGGTCATCACCGTCCTGGACAACCCCTCCCTTGATGTGCAGGAAGCCCTGGACGGGATTGCCGTACCGCTCGTTGATGTGATACGGAAACTGTACGAGATCTTCGCCGAGAAGGAGAACTGGTACAACTACCTGGGCACCAACCTGAACCTGGTCAACGGGTTCCTGTCGATGATCATCACCCACCTCACCCATGCCCTGGACCGCTGGTTGGAGCAGGGCGACCTGCCCCGGACCAGACTGACCGATGCAATCGACACCACCACTCTGGCCTGGCTGCTCGCCAACGTAACGGCATCGGTCATCAGCAACGGGAAGGCGGCACTCGATCCCTCAGAGAAGTACGAAACGCACACGGCCCTCCTCACGGAGACCGTGGCCGTCCTCTCCCAACTCCTGGATTACCCCCTGGAGGTTCCCCGGGCGGTTACTTCTGTTCGTGGTATGACTGCTCGGTGTTGACATTCCAGACGTTGGTCTTGTCGGTCCTGCCGGACCTGATGTTCTTGACTGCCTCCATGGAGGTGGCCATGGAGTGGTCCTGGTTGTTGTAGTGGTGCTGACCGTTGCGCCCCACACAGTAGAGATTGCCGAAGGAATCCAGCCATTTGACCAGTTCGGGCATCTGGGTGTAAGTGTCGAAGTAGGCCGGGTAGGCCTTGATCACACGTTCGCGGTGGGAATCCATCACGTCGGTGGGACCGTTGATGATACCCATTCGTGTCAGCTCCCTGATGGCGAAATCGGTGGTCTCCTCATCGCTCATGTTCCAGAACTCGTCACCCTCCTCGCAGAAGTACTCGAGGCCGATCCAGACGGTGTCGTCCACCTTCTTGACCATGTAGGGGCTCCAGTTGTTGAAGATCTGTATACGGCCCATCTTGTAGCCCGGGTCCTGCACGTAAATCCAGCAATCCGGCACGATGGGAGGGTTGCCCAGGGTCTTCATCTTCGTGGTGTTACGGATGCGCAGGTGACGGATAAGCAGACCGACCGTGACGAAATCGCGGTAGGGCAGACCGTCGGCGACGCGGACCATCTCCTTGTCGGTGGAGGTGTCCTCATGGGCGATGGCCCGGACCAGGTCCCTGATGGGCATGGATGAGATGACCTGGTCGGCCCGGAGGGTCACCTCACGGCCGTCGGCGTTACGGTAGACCACGGAGGAGATGTGTCCGTCCTCCTGGTTCAGCCCAACCACCTCGGCCTCGGTGATGACATGGACGCCATGCTCGACGTTGCGGCGTTCCACGGTCTCCCAGAGTTGACCGGGGCCCAGCTTGGGGTACCAGAATTCCTCGATCAGGCTGGTCTCGACCTCGCGGGAGTCACGTTTCCTGGGCAGAAGCTTCTGGAAGGCGTTCTTGAGGACCCCCATGATGCTCAGGCCCTTGACCCGCTGGGCACCCCAGTCGGCGCTGATCTCGCGCGGGTGGCGGCCCCAGAGCTTCTCGGTGTATCCCTCGAAGAACATGGAGTAGAGCTTGCGACCGAAGCGGTTGATGTAAAAGTTCTCCAGGTTGTCTTCGGGCAGCTTGTGGACCAGGGTTTTCAGGTAGCTGAAACCGGCCTGCATGGTCAGCTTGAAGCCCATGGCCCGGAGGGTCTTGGTGGACAGTGAGATGGGGTAGTCCAGAAAATGATGGTTCCAGTAGATCCTCGAGACGCGGTGACGCTTGAGCATGACCCTGTCGGTCTGCTCGGGGTCGGGCCCGCCCGGCTCCAGGTCGTGGTGACGCCCCAGCTTCTTGTCATCGTAGGAGGGTGCGCCCTGGAGGGGGAGGACCTCCTTCCACCAGTCCATGATCCGGTCGTCCTTGGAGAAAAAGCGGTGGCCGCCGATGTCCATGCGGTTCCCGTTGTGCCTGACCGTGCGCGAGATACCGCCGAAGGTATCCGTGGCCTCCAGGACCGTGACGTCGTACTTGTCGTCCCCACCGTCCTTGACCAGCTCCCACGCAGCGGTCAGCCCCGCAGGACCACCGCCGACGATAACCACGGACTGCTTGCGCGCCATGCCAACCTCCTGAAAACCGTACAAATCATGTTCACTCTAACCAAGGCACCCGAACCGAGGGGTGAATATCGACTTCCCACACGATTTCTAGCCATTATGGGACTCCCCGCACATCCGGGGAGAACATGCGAATCACCTCGCAGGGACGGACCGAGACGCTCCGGGAGGGGCACCATGCACCTGCCAGATGCCCAACCCCCGCCCTTTTCCATGGGCATGTACCTTTGATCCGGTGCGGGACAAAGGGTTCGGGCTCAGGAGAGGGAGTCGGGAATATCAATGTCGGTCTTCTGAACCTCCTCAACATTGACATCCTTGAAGGTGACGATACGCACATTCTTGACGAACCGGCTGGACCGGTAGACATCCCAGACCCACGCATCGGTCAGACGGACGTCGAAGTAGACATCCTGGCCGGCCGAGCGCACATTGAAGTCGACCTTGTTGGCCAGGTAGAAGCGCCGCTCGGTCTCGACCACGTAGGTGAAGAGCTTGATGACGTCGCGGTACTCCCGGTACAGGGCCAACTCGGCATCGGTTTCGTAGTTGTCGAGATCCTCGGCGCTCATCGGCCACCCCCATTGGAACGGTCACGACCGTGACCGAGATTTCGCCACCAGGCCTGCTTGGACCCCTTGGCCTTTGAGGACCCATAGGCCCAATCGGAGGAGTCGTGCCCCTCGCCCGCTTCGGACTGATCCGCTTCGCCCTTGTCTGCTTCGGACTCGTCAGCACCAGGCTGGACCCCTGCCTGGGCGTTGGGGTTGCCTACCGCTTGGGTGGGTGCCGACTCCCGGGGACCCGAGGTTTCTGCAGCCTGTTCCGCCTGGGCTGGGGAGGCGCTGCCCGACTCGGCATCGGCAGACGAGAGGTCATCCCCGGCCGGGTCTCCCTGGCCGGTCACATCCCCCACCAGGCCTGCCCTGGCCTGGGATGCATACCGCTGCGCCTCGGAGGCGGTCATCCGCCTTCCATCCTCGGTGGTGTATCCGTGGGCTATCAGGGACTGGGCCACTCCCGGATTCTCGTCGATGACGTGCATGCCGAATGCGTTCAGGGACTGGATCGGGTCGTATTCGTCGGCCAGGGCATCCATGACGATCTGGTCCTGATACTTGCCGTTCTCGATATCCCAGAGGGCGTCGCGGGAGGTGCCCGAAACCATGAAGCCCAAGGATTGGTAAACGGAGATGGACCGGGTGTTCTTCTCTGGAACCGCCACCCATATGCGATGAAGCCCCAGACCCGTGGGCGCGGCCGCATACCCGTAGGTCATGACCCTGGGCATGGCATCACGGGAGTATCCGCGGCCCCGGTAGTCCTTGCCCAGCACCACCTGGATCCGGGCCGAACAGGACCAGCCGTCCACGTCGATCAGGAAGATCATGCCGATGACCCCGCCGGTCTTGTCGGCATCAGGCGAACCATCCAGATCATGGTCCGCATCGGTCATCATGGCCCAGGCCAGGGTGCGCCGGGACTCGGGGTCTCCCACGCCGGACTCCTTGGGGGCCAGTCCCTTGGACCAGGCCACCGACCTGCGGACCCAGGCGTTGACGACGGCACGCTCGGCCTGGGGACCCTTGCCGGTGATGCCCGTCGAATTGTAGAATGCCTGCAACTGGTCCATGGCGGTCAGATCGGAAATGACCGCAGGCCGCAGATGCACCATCTCGCCGCGAATAAAGGGAATCTCAATACGGTCAGGCAGCTGCCTGTCCTTGAGACCCTCGGGTTTGATACGTTCCGTCCGCGGTTCCTCACTGCCCTTGCCGCTAGTCGACATCACGTCACCTCCATGACCGCCACCTTGCGATGGCAATCAATTCTACCCTGCGCCCCTGGGAAAACCATGGGAATCCCCGAGGCGCAGAATGATGGTCACTGGGCGATGCGCTGCATGACGATCTTGCTGACCGCCTTGGCATCGGCCTGGCCCTTGGTGGCACGCATGACGGCACCAATGATGGCTCCCATGGGCTTCATGTTGCCGCCCTTGAGCTTGGCCACGATATCGGGGTTGTCCCTGAGGGCCTGATCGACGGCCGTATCCAGGGCACCATCGTCCGAGACCACCTGGTAGCCATGCTTCTTGACGACCTGGGCGGGACTGCCCTCTCCGGCCAGCACTCCGGAGACCGTCTGCTTGGCCAGCTTGTCGTTGAGCCTGCCGTCGGCGATCAGCCGCTCCACATCAGCCACATCCTGGGCCGAGATGGGAAGCTCGCGGAGGGTGACGCCACGGGAGTTGGCCTCGCGGGAGATCTCCCCCAGCCACCACTTGCGGGCACCGGCGGCCGTGGCACCGGCCTTGACGGTCTCCTCGATCAGATCCACCGCGTCGGCGTTGACCGCGTCCTGCATCTGCCGGTCGGTGAAGTCCCATTCCTGCTTCAGCCGGGCCCTGCGTTCACGTGGCATTTCGGGCATCCGGGCCCTGAGCTCCTCGATGTGCTCACTGGTCACATGGACCATGACCAGATCAGGGTCGGGGAAGTAGCGGTAGTCGTTGGCGTCGGTCTTGACCCGGCCGCCGGCTGTGGTCTGGGTGGACTCGTCCCAATGGCGGGTCTCCTGGAGAACCTCGCCACCGGAATCGAGCAGGGCGGCCTGGCGACGAATCTCATAGATCAGGGTCTTCTCGATGCCCTTGAAGGTGTTGACGTTCTTGGTCTCGGACCGGGTGCCCAGGGGGGCGTCGGGGCCGGCATGGAGGGAGACGTTGACATCGGCCCTCATGTTGCCCTGCTCCATCCGGGCATGGGAGATGTTCAGGGCTCGCACGATGTCCCTGATGGCGCGCACATAGGCACCGGCCACCTCGGGGGTGCGCTCGCCGGCGCCCTCGATGGGCTTGGTGACGATCTCGACCAGGGGCACACCGGCACGGTTGTAGTCGACCAGGGAGTGGTCGGCACCCTCGATACGGCCGTCGGCACCACCCAGGTGGGTGTTCTTGCCGGCATCATCCTCGACGTGGGCGCGCTCGATGGGCACACGGAAGATGGACCCGTCATCCAGCTCCACGTCCAGGTAGCCCTGACCGTTCAGGGGCTTGTCGTACTGGGAGATCTGGTAATCGCGGGGCATGTCCGGGTAGAAGTAGTTCTTCCGGGCGAACTGGCTCCACTCGTTGATCTTGCAGTGCAGGGCCAGGCCGAGCTTGACCGCGTAGTCGATGGCCGTCCGATTGACCACCGGCAGGCTGCCGGGCAGACCCAGGGAGACCGGGGTCAGCTGGGAGTTGGGCTCGCCACCGAACTCGATGTGGGCCGGGCAGAAGAGCTTGGTGTTGGTGGAGAGCTCGACATGGACCTCCAGGCCGAACACCGGGTCGTACTTGGCCACGGCATCGGCGTACTTCATGAGTTTTTCAGCCATTATGATTCCGGTTCCTTCCGATGCCTACTTGGTGGTTCCACTGACGTGTCCATCCAGCCAGGGGGCTTTCAGGTCCTTGAAGACCGGGCCTCCCCACTGCTCCTGGAGGGCCGCCTCCAAGGCCGCGGCAGGCTTGTACATGACCTCGTCGCGCATCTGGGGCGCGAAGAACTGGAAGCCCACGGGCAGACCGTCATCGCTGAGCCCGGCCGGGATGGACATGGCCGGTGTACCCGCCATGTTGGCGGGGATGGTGGCCACATCGTTCAGATACATGGCCAGGGGATCGTCCATCTTGTCGCCGAACCTGAAGGCGGTGGTGGGCGAGGTGGGCGAGACCAGGACGTCGGCCTGCTCGAAGGCCTGCTCGAAGTCGCGGATGATCAGGGTGCGCACCTTCTGGGCCGACCCGTACCAGGCATCGTAGTAACCGGCGGAGAGGGCGTAGATGCCCAGGATGATGCGGCGCTTGACCTCGTCGCCGAAGCCGGCCTCACGGGTGGCCGACATCATGTTGGCCGCGGTCTGCTCGACCCCTGCCTGGGGCATGACCCGCAGGCCGTAACGCATGCCGTCGTACCGGGCCAGGTTGGATGAGACCTCCGAGGGCATGATGATGTAGTAGGCGGCCAGGGCATAGGGGAAGTGGGGGCAGGAGACCTCGACCACCTCGGCGCCCATACCCTCCAGGAGCTTGACACCCTCATTGAAGCGGGCCTCAACGCCGGGCTGATAGCCTTCGCCTCCCAACTCCTTGACCAGGCCGACCTTCAGTCCCTTCAGGTCGCGCCTCATGCCCTCGCGGGCGGCGGAGGCCAGGGGCGGAACCGGCTTGGGGATTGAGGTGGAGTCGCGGTGGTCATAGCCGCCGATCAACTCCTGAAGGAGTGCGGCATCCAGGACGGACCGTGAGACCGGACCGATCTGGTCCAGGGAGGAGGCCATGGCGATGGCCCCGAAGCGGGAGACGCCGCCGTAGGTGGGCTTGACACCTACGGTGCCGGTCAGGGCGCCGGGCTGACGGATGGAACCGCCCGTATCGGTGCCCAGGGCCAAGGGCGCCTCGAAGGCCGCTACCGCGGAGGCGGAACCGCCGCCCGAACCACCGGGAACCCTATCGGTGTCCCAAGGATTGTGGGTGGGTTTGTAGGCGGAGTGCTCGGTGGACGACCCCTGGGCGAACTCGTCCAGGTTGGTCTTACCCAGGATGGGCATGCCGGCGGCCTTGATCTTCTCGATGACCGTGGCATCGTAGGGCGGCACCCAGCCCTCGAGGATCTTGGAGGCGGCCGTGGTGGGGATTCCCTTGGTGACGATCATGTCCTTGATGGCGATGGGGACACCGGCCAGCTCGGGCAGGCCATCGGTATCGCCCGCGGCAAGCCGCTTGTCGAAGGCATCGGCCTGGTCCAGGGCCTGGTCACCGGAAACCCGGAGGAAGGCGTCGATACGGGGTTCGGCGGCCTCGATCAGGTCGAGCTGTGCCTGGACCAGTTCACGGCTGGAGACCTCCTTGGCCCGCAGCTGCCGGGCCATCTCGGTGGCAGATTCCTTCACCAATTCGTTTCTTACGCTCATTGCTTCACTCACTCCTCACCCAGGATGCGCGGTGCCACGAACATGCCCGACTCGGTGGCGGGGGCACCCGACAGGGCCTCCTCCTGGGTCAGGGGCTGCTCAGCCTCATCGGGGCGCAGGTATGCCTCCAGGGGTATGGGGTTGGCTGTGGGAGGCACATCATCCCCGGCCACCTCCTGGACCTTGGCGATGGATTCGGCGATGACGTTGAGCTCGCCCTTGAGACGGTCCGCCTCATCATCGGTCAGAGCGATACGGGCCAGATCACCCAGATGCTTGATCTCTTCACGTGTAAAAGTTGGCATACCCATCATCATATTGGTGCTGTGTGACACGGAGGGGTCACCAAGCAACAGACTTCCGGAAGCCTGTCAGGCCACCGTCCGGAGAACCGGTCAGTCGATGTCGATCCTCTTCATGACCAGGGTCCCCAGGGCGTAGAATACGGCGGTCCAGGCCACCATGATCAGACCCGCCTGCCACCAGAGCGGGACGAAGCCCACCTGGCCAGGCATGGGTTCGGTCTGCCCACTCAGAAAATAATCGAGCAGGTTCAACGGCAGGATGTTGCTCAGGCTCTGCACCCAGACAAAATACCTGCTGACCGCCTGGATGATGCCGAAGAGCATGGGGGCGATCAGGACCAGTCCCAGAACCGTCATGACGCCGCCGACGGTCGACCTGCACATGGCTCCGATGCCCAGGGCCATGACCGCGAATACGGCCAGGAAGATGGGCCCGCCCAGGAGGTTCACCCAGGGGATGGATGCCTCGGAGGCCTTGAGTGGAATCCTGCCCGGGGCGGAGAGGATGATCTGTACCGAGGCCCAGGCCAGGAGGACGCCGATCTGGGAGGTGACCCAGGTCAGGACGGCCAGGCAGACAGCCTTGGCGGCCAGGACGGTACCACGTCGGGGATTGCTGGTCAGGGTGGCGTCGATGGAGGAGCTGCTGAACTCCGCGCTGATGCAGAGAACACCCATGATGCCGACGACGACGCTGGCCAGGGCCAGACCCGAGCCCGCGGCTACCCAATACTCCGACATGGCTATGGGAGCGGGGGTCTTCAGGGGCTTTCCGCTGGATTGGTCGATCGTACTCATGTACCTGAGACTCCAGGCCGAGGTGAGTGCACCAAAGGGCTGGAGGACCAGGGCGATGAGGGTCATGATCCAGGTCGATGCGAGCGAGGTCAGCTTCAGCATCTCGCTGCGCAGGGACCGGAGGAAGGAGAGGTGAACCCGCGAAGGCGAGAGGTCCCTTCTGTTTCCGATGACGGCTGCACGGGTCCCGACCGCGGATCGGCCCCCTCTGGGGGCCTTGTGTGCCATGCGGCTCATTGTTCGACTCCCATCAGATTGTCGCCGATATGGGCGTTGGGGTCTACGGCCACCTGGGAACGGTATTCAATCTGCCCATGGGTGGCGCTCATGTAGGCCTCCTCCAGGGAGACCTTCTCCTGACGGAATTCATACATGACGACCTGCGCGTTGGCCAGGATGGTGGCCGTGGATGCCAGGGGTGCACCCTCGATGCGGAAAAGTGCGGCATCGGGCGGGCATGAGGAATCGGGACGCAACCGGGTGACCCGCATCCCCGCGGCCGTTGAGAGGGCGGACACGAGCCTGTCGGGCTGAGGGGTGACCACCTTGATGGAGTTGCGCGAGTGCTCCTGGATGAAGTGATCGACCGTGGTCCGCTCCATGACCCGTCCCTGGCCGATGATGACCAGATCGTCGGCGGTCAGAGCCACCTCACTCATCAGGTGGGAGCTGAGGAGGACCGCCTTACCCTGGGCGGCAATGGCCCGGCAGAGCTCGCGCACCCATTTGACCCCATCCGGATCCAGGCCGTTGATGGGCTCATCCAGGACCAGGTTCCTGGGATCCCCCAGAAGGGCCGCGGCTATGGAAAGCCTCTGACTCATGCCCAGGGAGAAGGAGCCGGCGTTCTTGTTCTTCACACTGGTCAGACCCACCATGTCAAGGACCTCGTCGACCCTCCGGGATGGAATTCCATTGGAATAGGCCAAAGAACGCAGATGGGAGTATGCGGAGCGGGCCTTATGAGCCGAACGGGGATTGAGCACCGCACCGACCGTGGTCATGGGTGATCCGAGCTTGGCGAAGGGTTGGCCGTCAATCAGGGCACGACCACTCTCCGGCTTGATCAGGGCCAGACAGACGCGCATGGTCGTGGACTTTCCGGCTCCGTTCGGTCCGAGGAAACCGGTGACGCGACCGTTCCGGGCCGTGAAAGTGACATCATTGATGGCCATTTTGCCGTGGAAGCTCTTCATCAGGTGCTCGACCTCAATCATGTGTTTGAGCTTATCAGTTCGTATGCCACCCGCAGGATGTCCGATACATCTTGTCCAGCATATGGGCGAGGCGGTCAGGGTCGGTCACCGATCATGGACGCATATGACGGTCCCGCACAACCTCCCCCACCCGACTTCCGGCTCCTTGGAACCGAGCAGGGCGGTTTCCCACACGCAGAGGATCCGGCCACCCACAATCAGGAAATCAGGAGAGGCGACCGACCCCAGCACGCTGGGCGATCCAGGCATGCATGGCGACGGCGGCGGCAGCCCCGGCGTTGATGGAACGAACGGAACCGAACTGGGAGATATAGACCACATCATAGGCCAGGTCCAGGGCCTCCTGGGAGAGACCGGGGCCCTCGGCACCGAAGATCATCAGACAGCGGTCCGGAAAGTCATAGGTCTCGATGGGGACGGCACCCGGCACGTTGTCGATGGCTATCAGCCTGGGCGCAGGGGTCCCGGACCGACTGGCCTCCTCACGAAGGTCATCGGCCAGGGCGCTGATGCTGGGATGGTGGACCACATGCTGGTAGAGCTCGGTCATCAGGGCACCCTTGCGGTTCCACTTGTGGGGGCCGACGATATGGACCCGCCCGGCTGCGAAGGCATTGGCCGTGCGGACCATGGAGCCGATGTTGAAGTCGTGGGTCCAGTTCTCGACGGCCACCTCGAACCCGTGACGTCCGCGGCGGTCCAGGTCGACACGGATGGCCTCGACGGTCCAGTACCGGTAGCGGTCAAGCACGTTGCGGCGGTCCCCATGATCCAGGAGGTCGCTGTCGAAGCGGGGATCATAGGCGGCGGAATCCGGGTCGTCAGGTCGGGGCAGGTCTGGGTGCTCCAGGCTCCAGGGCCCTAGCCCCACCTGTCGGAAGGTGGGCTCCCCCGACTCCCTGGCCGCCCGGGTGATGGGATTGGGGTCCCTCATCGGTCCTGGTCCCCTCGCGGACTGAACTGCCCCTCATTAAAAACGCAGATGAAGGGCAGGCCGGTTCTGGAATCATCGACCGGGTCGACCACCTGGATGGTGGGCAATTCAGCATCGTGCCCGGGCATGCCGCCGGCCATGCCGGTCCCGTCCGAATCGGCCGACCCGTCGGCCGGGGCGGTTTCCGGACCAAGACCTCCGACCAGCGAGGCGATGGCCAGGGGTTCGGCGCCCTGCCGCCGGATGATACTGCAGTCGAGACTGAGCTCGTTCCCCTTGCGGAGGGTGACCAGGGATGAGGTCTGCACATACGATTTCTGACTGAGCCAGGCATCCAGGAGGATGACCCGCTTCCCCTTGATGGAGGGGCCCTTGATGGAGGGATAGACGAAGTCCATGACGAAGGCGTTCAGGGCCTGGCCCCGCGAAGCGGCTGCATGCAGCATGGCATCGGCCAGGGGAACGGCTGCAGCGGTCAGTGCACCCACGGCGTCGAAATCGTCGACCGAGTACCCGGCGTCCTCAAGCGCGTCCAGAAGGACGTGACCAGCCAACTCCGCACCCCGGTGGTCAAAGGTGACCCCGCTGAGTTCCGTGAAGGGACGACCATTGATCTCCTGGGCCAGGAGCTCCCTGAGCTGGTCGGCGGGCTCCATCATGCTTCGGGCGGCCTGATTCTGATCCAGGGCCAGATCGGGGGCCCCGGTCGGGCGGAAGGATCCGGTCCGTTCCGTCTCTGATGCCTTGTTCATGTCTACCAGCCTAACGCCGGTTACCAACGGACAGGCGGGCCTGCAGGGTCAGGCCTCATCGTCGGGATTGTCGGGCAGGATTTCCGGGGCGGTCAGCTCACGCAGGTTGGCCTTGTCGGAATCGATCATCTCCACCGGCTCGATGACCTTGGTCGGGTCCAGGTTCTGCAGCTTCCTGGCCGTGACCAGGACCCGGGATTCCAGGGAGGCTGCAAACCTGTTGTAGGCGGTGACCGTGTTGGTGATGCACTTGCCCAGCTTGTTGGCCTTGTCGCCCAGAACCACGAAACGATCGTAGAGCTCATGGGTCAAAGTGAAGAGGGTCTTGGCATCATCGGTGAGGTTCTGCTGCTGCCAGGCGTAGGCCACCGACTTGAGTACGGCCCAAAGGGTCACCGGGGAGGTCAGGGCCACCTTCTGGGCGAAGGCGTCATCCATCAGGGTCGGATCCACATCGAGGGCGGCCTGGAGGAGGGAGTCATTGGGGATGAAGGCCACAACGAAATCAGGGGCCGTATCGAAGGCGTTCCAGTACTCCTTGTCACCCAGGGTCTTGACATGATCGCGCAGGGCCTTGGCATGGGCCTTGAGGAGGTCGTCACGACGACGGAGCTCGTCATCCGACGCAGTGTCGGGAATCTCGCAGGCACGTTGATACTCCGAATAGGGTGCCTTGGCGTCGATGGGGATGGTCTTCCCGCCCGGCAGGTGGACCACCATATCGGGCCGCAGAACCTTACCGTCCGGGGAGGTGACCACCACCTGGGTGTCAAAGTCCACATGCTCCAAGAGCCCGGCGGATTCGACGATGTTCTTGAGCTGGGCCTCACCCCAGGCCCCACGTACCTTGTTGTTGCGCAGGGCCGAAGCCAGGGAGCTGGTCTCTTTGTCGAGCCTGCCCTGCTGCTCTCCCAGGCTCTTGAGCTGCTGACCCAGGGAGCCCATTTCCTGCTTGCGGCCTTCCTCGATCTGGGAGACCTTCTGCTGGAGAGCATCCAGGTTCTTCTGGACCGGGGCCAGGGCCGAAAGGACCTTGCTCTCCTCCTCCAGGGCTTCGGCCTGCCTGCGCCGCCTCTCCTCCTCCTGGGCCTGGACGCGACGACGCTCCTGATCCAAGCGGACCTGCTCGGCCTGCTGGGCCTGGGCCAGCTGGGACTTGACATAGGCCAGCTCCTGGCTGAGCCCATCAACCCTGGTCCGGTACTCCACCATGGCCGATTCCGACTCACGCAGTTCCTGTCGGGACTCCTCCAACTGCGAGCGCAGGCCATCCACCTCCCCACCCCGGCGGGACAGGGAGGTCTGCCGACCCCTGGCCCCGCCAAGGACATAACCGACAGCCCCTCCCGAAATCAGACCGATCAGCAGAATCAGGACAAAAAGGACTGCGGAACCTGTAGACTCGAACACATGTTCTAGTAAACCCCATATCATGGACCCACGGCGCGGCGGGGCTCACAAGCCGCAATGTCGGTGCCGTAATACGTTTATTCGGCAAGGAATGGTGAGTTGGGAATTATTCTCAACGTAAAAGAGGGCAGAATAGACGTATCGGTGACTCGAATCCGCCCAAAGGCATCCGAATCACATAGACCATGACGAAGGAGACCCGGTGGGTATCGATATCTTCCTGGCGATAGTCGATCTTGTCGTAGCCTGTGCCGCGACCTGGTTCATCATCTGGTTCTTCCTCATGCCCTCCGGCACCCCGGCCGCCCAGCAGAGAACGGGTGAAGACGAAGACGAGGAACCGGCACGTGACACCTGGACCGACATGGGGCACCGGATCGACGGACTGGATGCCAAGCGCCACCATCTGATCCGCCTGGCCATAACCGGCCTCATCCTGACCGCCCCTGTGCTGGTTCTGGACCTGTTCGACCGATTTGCACCCGATGCCCTCCCCTCCTGGCTGACCAGCCCCTGGATCCAGGCCATCCTGATCACCCCGGTCCTCTTCTACTGCGGCCGTGGAATCATCCTGGACGGATGGAACGCCATGAAGAAGCGGCGGTGCACGCCCAACCTCCTGGCCACCCTGGCAACCGGCATCGCCTACCTGTACAGCCTGGCCACCTGCGTGGCCGGTTCCCTCCTGCCGGAGGGTTCCCGGTCCCCATACTTCGACGTCGTGGGCGTGGTCATCAGCCTCCTGCTCCTGGCTCGGATCCTGGAGGTCAGGACCCACTCCTTCCTGGCGCGGTCCTATGAGTTCCTTGCCCGTACCCAACCCGGATCCGGCAGACTGGTCGACCAGGCGGAACTCCGAGGGAAGGGGGATGAGCCCGGTCGGGAGCCCTGGTCCAGCCTGACCGGGCGGCAGGTGGCCCAGGACGATATCGCCGCCGGCAACCTGCTCCTGACCAGGCAGGGCGAGCGCCTGGCGGCCGATGGACAGGTGGTGGCCGGATTCGCCTCCGTCGACGAGCACGAGCTGACCGGCACGGCGGCCCCCCTCAGCTATGGACCTGGAGACCACGTACTGGCCTCCACGAAGCTGGTCGAGGGGAACCTGGTCATCAAGGTCGAGGCGGCCGGCGGCGACACCTATGTGTCCAAGCTCATGCAGATCATCCCCGATGCCCTGACAGGACGATCCCCCGCCATGCACACCGTCGACAGGAGAATCCATACCTCCATCGCATGCATCCTGATTGCGGCCGTCTGGACATTGATGGTCTGGCTCCTCTTCGGATCCCAGCCCATCCTGGCCCATGCAGTCGCCAACACCTTCTGCGTCCTGGCCATCGCCAGCCCGACGGCCGCCGCCATGGCCATACCCCTGGCCTTCCGGACAACCCTGAACACCGGGATACAGAACGGGGTCCTCTTCACCTCGCCCGGGTCCATGAGCAGGCTGAGCCGGGTGGCGGCCGTGGCTATGGATGATTCGGCTCTGGTGGACCGTTCGGACCCCTCCGACCGGACCCAGGTCGACGAGGAAGCCTTGATTCGGGCATCCACCCATCTGCGCTCCCTGAAGGTCACGAGCCTGGTCCTGGATGGCACCAAGACCGAAGCCGGGGCGGCACAGGGGCGGGGTGCCGGGGCACATATCGAACGGGCAGCCCGGGTTGCCGGCGTGGACATGCTGGTCACCCAACTGACGGATGCACGCAAGGCCTACTGCCTGGAACGGCTGATTCACGACCTGGGGAAACGGCCGGACGACCTCCGCTCGGACGGAAGCGAGGATACAGGACGCACCCCCGATCCGGACAGGCTGGTGGCCATGGCCGCCGGCAGCCGCAACCAGCCCGAGGCCATGGAACGTGCCCAGGTCCGCATCACCTTCGGAACCTTGCCGGAGCAGACGTCGGACCAAGTTTCGGAACCCGACCTGATCCTGCGCAACGGGGACCTGGACGGTATCGCCCGGGCCATTGAGCTGAGCCGGACCACGAAGCGGATCGTCAGGCAGAACCTGACCTGGTCAACCGTCTACAACATCGTGGCCCTGGTCATTGCCTCCGGCGTTCTCTACCCGCTCTTCGGTTGGATGCTCAACCCGATGATCGCTCCGGTGGCCGCTGCCATCGCCGCCATCCTCCCCATGGTGAACGCCCATCGTCTGCACCGTCTCCACCGCCTTCGCCGCCGTTGGAGGGGCCTGGCCCAGATCGATACCGATTATCTGCCCACGGTGGCGGCCCGTCGCCCCCGAATCATCGTCGACAGTCAGTGGAGCCCTGGTTCCACCCGCGGCCGCTGATTGGGCATGAAACAGGCCGGCATCCCGTGTGGAGTCACGGGATGCCGGCCTGTTGTCCGGTTACCGGATCAGTCATCGGACACGGGGGCCTGGCCTTCGTCAGGGGCCGCGTGCCTACCATGGCCACTCTTCCCGGCACCGCGGTCAGTGTCTGAGGCCGCATCACCATCGGCGGTGACATTATCGACGCTCACCTCATCGTCCACCAGGGTGTCGGTGGGCCAGGCGGTCAGCTCCAGGTGTTCGCCACCGGTCTGATCCACCAGGACGGTGTCGCCGTCGTGGACCTTGCCGGCCAGAAGCATCCGGGCCAGCTGGTCACCGACCTCGGTCTGGACCAGCCTGCGCAGGGGCCGGGCGCCGAAGGCCGGGTCGTAGCCCATGTTGGCCAGCCACTCCCGGGCCGAGTCGGACACATCCAGGGTGATTCGGCGGTCGGTCAGACGCTGGGCCACCTGCCTGACCTGAATATCGACGATGCCACCAAGCTCGTCACGGGTCAGGGGGTTGAAGATGACCAGTTCGTCCAGCCTGTTCAGGAACTCGGGCTTGAAGTTGGCCTGGACCGCGTCCATGACCGCCTTCCGCTTGGCATCCTGGTCCAGCTCGTCCTTGATCAGGAACTGGGAGCCCAGGTTCGAAGTCATGATCAGGATCGTGTTCTTGAAGTCCACGGTCCTGCCCTGGCCGTCGGTCAGGCGACCGTCATCCAGCACCTGGAGGAGGATGTCGAAGACCTCGGGGTTGGCCTTCTCCACCTCGTCGAAGAGGACCACCGAGTAAGGCCTGCGGCGGACCGCCTCGGTCAGTTGACCACCCTCCTCGTACCCGACGTAGCCGGGGGCCGCGCCGATCAGACGGGAGACCGAAGCCTTCTCCATATACTCGGACATGTCGATGCGGACCATGGCCTTCTCATCGTCGAAGAGGAAGTCGGCCAGGGCCTTGGCCAGCTCGGTCTTGCCTACACCCGTGGGCCCCAGGAACATGAAGGAACCGGTGGGACGGTCGGGGTCTGATATACCGGCACGCGAGCGCCGAACGGCATCGGAGACCGCGCGGATGGCCTCCTTCTGGCCGATCACCCGCTTGCCCAGATAGTCCTCCATATGCAGGAGCTTCTCGTTCTCTCCCTCCATGAGCCGGCCCACGGGGATGCCGGTCCAGTCCGAAACGATCTCGGCCACCGAGTCCGCATCCACATGGTCGGGGACCATGGGTTCGCGGGCGGAGCCGCCGGTCATGTCGGCCCCGTCGGGCTCAGACCCCTGCTCGGCGGCCTGCTTGGCCTTGTCGGCCTCGTTTTCCGCCTCGGCCAGTTCCTTGCGGATACCTGGAATCTCACCGTAGAGGATCTTGGATGCCTTTTCCAGATCACCCTCGCGGGTGGCCTTGTCGGCCTCGACCCGCTTGGCATCCAGCTGGGCACGAAGGTCGCCGACCTTGTTGTGCCCCGCCTTCTCCTGGTCCCAGCGTGCCTTGAGGCCACCCAGCTTCTCGCGTGAGTTGGCCAGCTCGCCCTGGATCTTCTCCAGACGGTCCTTGGAGGCCGGATCATCGGCCTTCTTGAGCTGCATCTCCTCCATCTCCAGGCGGGTGACCTTCCGCTGAAGCTCGTCGATCTCCTCGGGCTGGGAGTCCAGCTCCATCCGCAGATGGGCCGCGGCCTCGTCGACCAGGTCGATGGCCTTGTCGGGAAGCTGGCGACCGGAGATGTACCGGTTCGACAGGGTGGCCGCAGCCACCAGGGCATCGTCGCCGATGGTCACCTTGTGGTGGGCCTCATACCGCTGCTTCAATCCACGTAGGATCGCTACGGTATCCTCGACCGAGGGCTCACCCACGAAGACCTGCTGGAACCGACGCTCCAGGGCGGGGTCCTTCTCGATGTTCTCGCGGTACTCGTCCAGGGTGGTGGCCCCGATCAGACGGAGTTCACCCCTGGCCAGCATGGGCTTGAGCATGTTGCCCGCATCCATGGAGCCCTCGCTGGCGCCGGCACCGACGATGGTATGAATCTCGTCGATGAAGGTGATGATCTGGCCATTGGCGCTCTTGATCTCGTTCAGGACGGCCTTGAGGCGTTCCTCGAACTCGCCCCGGTACTTGCTGCCGGCCACCATGGAACTCAGGTCCAGGGAGATCAGCTTCTTCCCCTCCAGTGTGGTGGGGACATCGCCGGCCACGATCCTCTGGGCCAGCCCCTCGACCACGGCCGTCTTGCCCACACCGGGCTCACCGATAAGGACGGGGTTGTTCTTGGTGCGCCGCGACAGGATCTGTATGACGCGTCGAATCTCCTGGTCCCTGCCGATGACGGGGTCCAGCTTGCCCTCCTTGGCTTGGGCGGTCAAGTCGGTGGAGTACTTCTCCAGGGCCTTGTAGGTCCCCTCGGCATCAGGGCTGGTCACCTTGGCCCCGCCCCGCACATCCGGCGTGGCCTTACGCAGGGCCTCGGGGGTCAGACCTGCCTGACGCAGGATATCGGCAGCCTGGCTGGGACCCACGGCGATGGCGATGAGCAGATGCTCGGTGGAGACATACTCGTCCCCCATCTCCTGCATCTCCTTCTCCGCCTGGCTGATCGCCATGCTGAGCTGCCGGCTGGCCTGAGGCTGGGAGGCCGTCGATCCGCTGGCCGAAGGCAGGGCGACCAGGGCGTTGCGGACGGCCGCACCGACCTGCTGTCTGTCGCCGCCGGCGGCCTGGATCAAACCACCGACCACACCGGACTGCTGCCTCAAGAGGGAGTCCAGAAGGTGGAGTACATCCACCTGGGGGTTCCCCGCCGCCGAAGCGGACTGAATGGCATCTCCTATGGCCTCCTGGGCCATGGTGGTGAAGTTCTCTTCCATACGTATCCTCCAACAATCTTCCGCACGGCCCGCCGGAACCGTTCGGTCGAGTCATGCTACGGTTATATCTGGTATGACCAACATGCAGAAGGGGATGCTTATTCCCAAAACTTGAGCCCCGCAGACTCAAGTTTCCTGAGGAGAGAACAGGTTAAGAGAACAAGGCCCTCACCGACCGGCCAAGGGCCTTGTTGTCCTTCGGAAACGACCGCTCTTTATTCGTCGATGACCACGTTGCGCAGGTCGCCGATGCCCTCCACATGAACCGTGGCCTCGTCCCGCCCCTGCAAGGAACCGGAGGCATGCGGGGTGCCAGTCATGATCACGTCGCCGGGGAGCAGGGTGGCGAAGCTGGAGATGAAGGCAATCTGTTCGGGGATGGAGTGGATCAGGTCGGCCGTGGTGCCGCTGGCCTCGGGCACCTCCTCACCATTGAGTCTGAAGGAGATCTTCGCATCCCGGTAGTCCAGATCGGTCTCGATCCAGGGGCCCAGGGGGCAGGCGGTGTCGAAGCCCTTGCAACGGGTCCACATGGGATCGTCCTGCTGAAGATCGCGCAGGGTCACATCATTGACGCAGGTGTATCCAAGCACGTAATCCATGGCCTCGGCCTGGCTGACCTTGCGGGCGATCCGCCCAATGACCACGGCCACCTCGGGCTCATAGTTCATGTCCTTGCTGTAGGAGGGCTTGACGATGGGATCGTCGGGACCGATGACCGAGGTGGAGGGCTTCATGAAGAGCACGAGGCGCTCCGGCGGCTCCGGGCTGGGGGACTGGCCCTTCTCGGCCATGTAGGCGGCATGGGCCCGGTAGTTCTTGGCCGCACCGTAAATCTTGGAGGGGATGACCGGTGCCAGCAAACGCACTTTCTCGTCATCAAGGGCGTACCGCTGACCCGTGGGCTCAACCTGCTGCCCGGTCAGCGGGTACCCGCTCAACTCAACCAGATAATCCTTGCCGTCCTGCTCGTCCTCCTGGACGAAGGCGTAGCGGGGGGTGCCATTGATGGAAAAACGTGCGATTCTCATAGGGAACAGTCTAGCCCCTGGAAGGGTCCACCGACAGGCGGAACCACCGGGAAGGCGGGAAGCCCATGGCTGGGAGAGCTCCCGCACCCTCACTCAGATGAAGGCCCGCGGACCGAAGATGGCGGTACCCACACGAACAATCGTCGACCCCTCGGCCACGGCATAATCCATGTCGCCGGTCATCCCCATGGAGAGTTGGGTACAGGAACCGGTTCCGGACTCCCCCGAGGACCGGATGGTGTCGCGCAGACCACGCAGGTGGCTGAATCCCCGACGGATCACCGTCTCATCATCCACATGGGCCCCGATGGTCATGAGCCCATCCAACCGGATGCCCTCCATGTCGGCCAGCTCATAGGCCAGGTCCAGGGCACGGTCGGGGCCGCAACCCGACTTGGCCTCCTCACCGGACTCGTTGACCTCCAGGAGGATACCCTCGACCAGGCCCCTGGCCAGGGCACGGGAGGCCAGCTTCCGGGCCAGATCGAGACCATCGACCGATTCGACCGTGTCCACATAGGGCAGGACCTTGTTGATCTTGTTGGATTGGAGCTGACCGATCAGGTGGAACCCCGCAACCCTCGATTCGGCCGGGTCGCCACCGAGCCGCAATCCCCGCTCCCGGCAAGCCTCAATCAGCCCATCGGCCTTGGCCGTGACCTCCTGGGGGCGGTTCTCGCCGATCAGGCGAACACCAGCGTCAATGGCCGCCATGATCTCACCCACATCACGGGTCTTGGTGGCAGCCAGGAGGGTGACCGACCCCTCCTGCCGACCAGACCTCTGCTCGGATCGGGCTATGCGCTCCATGACGCGGTTGATCCCGTCCTGTATCTGCACGGCCCGTTCCTGGCTGATGCTCTGATTGGCCAGATCCTTGTGATCCATGTAGGCGACCATGACCGTCCCTCCTCGAATCCGGAACCCGTCTCAGATTATGGTAGTCGGCGGCTCATACCTCAGACCGCGACAAGAACTCCTCCGGGTCCAATCGACGGTCCTGCCTCTTGGATGCCAGGATGTTCCACGTGAAACCGTGGAGCAGCTCCTGGGGGTGGGCCGGACGGGGACGGTCCAGAAGGCCAAGAAGCCAGCCGCAGACCCCAATCACCTGCCGTGCCTGCCAGCCATGTTCCTTGAGTGAACCCATATCCGGCGAACCGAACCGTTTGGACATCCGTCGGCCATCCATGCCGTCGATCAACGGAAGATGGACATATTCCACATCAGGCGGGTCCGGTTGGAGATGGGCCCGTATCCATGACTGAATGGCTGTTGACCGCAGCAGGTCACGCCCGCGCACGACCTGGTTGACCCCCATGGCCAGGTCGTCCACACTGACCGCCAGCTGATAGGAGAACAACCCATCCGAGCGTCTGATGACCACGTCGCCCACCTCCTCCGGCAGGTTGAAGGATTGGGTGCCGAAGACCCGATCATCGAATCGACGGATTGCTTCGGCATCCTCAGGACGGGAGGGAACGGCGATACGGAGACTGTGCCGTCGCCCCTGACTCAGCCGTTCACGGACGACGGAACCGGGCAGCCCGTGGCAGGTGCCGGGGTAGATGGTGAAGCCGTCCCCCTCATTGGGGGCCGAAGCCGCACGGATATCGGCCCGCGAGCAAAAACAGGGATAGACCAGGGGCTGCCCATCGGGCAGGTGCTGCCTCTCAAGTCTCTGCAGTGCCCGCTCGTAGTCCTGCCCCCGCTCGGACTGGTAGACGACAGGCCCGTCCCAGTCCAGCCCCAGCCAATCCAGGTCGTCCATGATCCACCTGTCGGCGTCGGGAACCACCCTGGGCCCGTCGATGTCTTCGATCCGCAACCGCAGAATCCCCGAGGGACCCTGAGACCTGACACCCAGCCAGGCCGCCAGGCAGGCATAGACGTTACCCAGATGCATCCGTCCGGTCGGCGAGGGTGCCATCCGCCCCACAGTGTCGATTCGCCCTTCCTTCCGGGTCAACCCACCTGCCATCCTCCACCCCTGCCGGGGATTGCACCCCTCAGAACGTGTCGAGCAGGCGGTCGATGTCATCGAAGTGCCTGACTTCAGGATGCCAGAGCGGACGACCACGGACGATGACCAGCCTGGGATTGGCCAGGGTCCGCAGATCCTTGGCCGGGTCCTTGTCCAGGACGATCAGATCGGCATCCTTGCCCACGGCCACGGAACCGGTCACGTCATCAAAGCCCAGATTCTTCGCGTTGACCTGAGTACCGGCGTGGAAGGCCTGAGCCGGGGTAAAGCCCGCGTAGCGCACCATATAGTCCATTTCGCGCCAGGTGCCGTACTGGGGAACGAAGGTCATGCCGGTATCGGTGCCGACCCCGACCGATATCCCGTTCTCATGGGCCTGCCTGGCCCCTTCGATCATACCGTCGACGACCAACTCGGAATTGCTCCGCACAATGTCGGTCACCCCCAGCTCCTCCTGGCCGAGCTTGACCAGAGGCAGACCAGCGCAGAGGGTGGGGTCCAGACCCGAGAAGCCCCTGAGCGATCGCGGATTATCCAGGAAGAGACCGATCATCTCATCGTCCAAGGCGCTTCCATGCTCAATGGTGTCCACGCCGGCCTTCAGGGCCGCCTTGACCCCCTCCGGGCTCTGTGCATGGGCGGCGACCAGCACTCCGAACTCATGGGCCTCGTCGCAGACCGCGGTCATCTCCTCCAGGGTCATCTGAGGGGTGCCGGCCTCCCCCACCTTGGTGGCATCGGTCACCCCACCGGTGGCGGCCACCTTGATGGCATTGACACCATGGTCCAGGTTGATGCGGGTGTTGCGCCGCGCCTCCTCAGGTGAGGAGGACGAAAGGGCGATGAAGGGGTCACCGTGTCCGCCGGGAATGGCCAGGAGGGGGCCGGCGGCCAATATGCGGGGCCCCATCAGCTCATCCGCATCGATCCGGTCCCGCAGGCGGACCGACTCATATCCCACGTCACCCAGGGTGCGAATCGTGGTGACGCCGGAGTTGAGCAGGGCGGAGACGTTGGACTTGATCCGAACATCCATCAGGACACGACCAGCAGGGCCATGCATGACCTTCATGGCGGCATCGACCACTCGCGGCGAGATGTCGCCCCCACCCGACAGGGGCTTCCCATCGGCGAAGAGGTGGACATGGGCGTTGATGAGCCCGGGGGCCACCACCTTGCCGGTGGCATCAATGTGATGGTAACCGGATGGAACAAAGGCCAACCGGGTGGGGCATACCTGTTCGATGCGTCCATCGGCGGAGACCAGGATGGACATGTCATCCTCAATGGTCCCTATCCCATCCCCCGATGCGATGCTGGCATGTTCCAGCACAAACGGCTCGCGTTCTTTCCTGCCTTGAAGACGCCCCATGGTCTACCTGCTTTCTCTGCTTCTGTGCACCACGACAAGGAATCCGGTTATAGGTTCATAGTATCCTCAGCAGGCTCTGCCGTCCAAGCATGGTCCATACCCACGATCCTCAGGGTTCACCTCACCGGATGCCCGTCATCGCACCAGCTCAGACCGATGTGCGGGAAGGCGTTCATCCTGGCCGCGCCGGCACCAACCAAGGGGTACCCCTAATCCTGGAAATTCTGAGTGAGACGCCCGGCCACACACCGGATTCCGAAAGGTCCTCTCCCCGCTCTCGGATAGAAAGAGAAGCGGAAACCGATTTTATTGACTGAACAGTCAAAATAATTTATGCTGTCACTATGGGACGACACAGGGAATTCGACATGGACCGAGTACTGGCGCAGGCTCGGTCGGTATTCGTCGCCAAGGGGTACCAAGGCAGCTCAATTGACGACCTGGTACAAGCGACCGGGCTTCTGCGAGGAAGCCTTTACGCGGCATTCGGCAGCAAGTACGGACTCTTCAAGGAGACCCTGGAGACCAGCCTGAACCGAGCCGACCCTCAGGCCGAAACAGTCGATTTGATGCTCGTAGCACTGATGGAGGTTTCGGCAGACGACCCTCATATACGCTACCTGCTTACCAAGCAGCTGAACGCCATGACCGCACCATCGGGGCAAGGGGGATCGTCCAGGGAACAGTCGCAGAAGACCACGACCGAGGTCCTGCTCGGCCATCGCCTTCTGGAACGTGCCGGTATCGATCTGTCCGAAGGCTATCCGAAACAGACAATCAAGAAAGGAACCGGCAATGAGTAACAGACAGGGCACCAAGGCCAGCAATTCCGTACAAATCACTGAGGATCATCTGGTGGTCAGACCACGGGGCATCAACGCAATCCTCTCCTTCAGAAGAGAGTTGTCCTTCCCCCTGAAGCACGTGCGCGGAGCGACCGTGGACGACGGCATCACCGATGAGGGGAAAGGGGTTCGAGGTCCAGGTCTGGGTCTGCCGAACGCATGGAGGGGCACCTTCACCCATGAAGGGGAAAGGACCTATTGGAACCTGGGACGCCCCGAGCGCCCTCTGGTCATTCAGCTGGAGGAGGAGCAATTCAGCAGATTGATCCTGGGGGTCGCGGATCCCGAAGACCTGGCAACGGCGATCAACCGATCATGCGCACAATAAAGGGAACCGGACCAGGTCTCACGCCCACCAGGTTCAGTCCCTCAACCCGTTGATGACGAACTCGATTTCGCTGTATGCCGGTGGCTGCAAGGCCACTCCGAAGGCGACCACGGCATCGAAGCTGTCATAGACCGTGGAGTCCATGGCCAGGATGGGCGTACCCTCTTCGACCTGGAAGTAATCGGCTATCCGGGCATCCACCCGCTCGATGCGGACGACCACCTCGTTCCGGGCCAGTTTGACCCCGTGCCGTGCTTCGATGAAGTCATAGAGGGAGCCGTCGGAAAAGTCATGGTGGAGTATGTCGGGATACTGTTCGGATGACAGGTAGGTCCGCACATATTGCCGCAGGTTCCCGTTCACGTATCGCAGGCGTTCCAAATCGATCAGGGGGTCAGCGGGATCAAGACCCAGACGGGTGGCCATGTTGGGTTCCGCGGTGACCCGATTGCACAGGACCCTGGTCTTGACCACCCTGCCCAAATCGTGCTGCTGCCGCCAGAAACCCATAATCCGCCCATTGATGACCTCGCGCGAAGAGGAGGGCGGTTTGATCTTGAAGGTCCCCTTACCCTGGTTACGAACAATCAGACCTTCTCGGATCAGATCCTCGATGGCGTGACGCACAGTGATGCGACTGACCTTGTATCGTTTGCAGAGCTCGGATTCGGTGGGCAACTGTGCCCCATCCTCCATCCGCTCGACGTTGCCCCGCAAATGGTTCCTCACGGACACGTACTTGGGAATTCCATCTACCATTGCAACACCGGCCCACCTGGTTCTCATCACAATTACACAATGACATCGTTCGACCCGAATCAGTCAGGCCGTCGCATGCCCCCCATCAGACGATTCTAAAACCTAATCAATGGCTGCTCCCTCGCGGCGACCCCCATCTCCCGCCGCCGGAAATGGATTGGAGGAACGGGCAGGCAACGGGACCGGGCCCGAATCGGATCCCGTGACCCACCCCGAGTCCAACTCACGCAGTGGCCTGGGCCTTCTCGGCCACGTCAGCGGCATCGGCGATGGCATTCTTACGCCTGTTGAGGAAGTAAGAGGCCACGTATACCAGAATCAGCACTATGACCAGACCGGCGATGATGGCGATCTGACCGCCAGCCTTGTTCAGGTAGCCCAGGAAGATACCCGCCACACCGAAATCGGCATCCGAATAGGTGGCAGCACCCTTACCGACACTGCCCAGAACAGGCAGGAGCAGGAGCGGCAGGAAGGTGATGACCAGGCCGTTGACGAAGGAACCGAGCACAGCGCCTCGACGACCTCCGGCACCATTGCCGATCACGCCAGTGGCGCCACCGGTCATGAAGTGGGCCACGACTCCCGGAATGATGACCGTCGTATGGGCCACAGCCATGATGGCCATACCCACGATGCCTCCGACGAAGCTGGAGAGGAAGCCTATCAACACGGCGTTGGGGGCGAAGGTGAAGGTGACGGGAACATCCAGGGCGGGCTTGGCGTTCTTGACCAGATGCTCGCTGATGCCCTTGAAGGCGGGCACGATCTCACCCAGAACCACGCGGACCCCTGCCAGGATGATGTAGACACCGGCGGAGAAAGTGGCCGCCTCAATGATGACATAGACGATGAAGTTCTGCCCGTTGCTCAGCTTGGATTCAATGTATGCCGGACCTGCAAAGAGGGCGACGATAACGTAGATGACGGCCATGGACAATGCCACGATGACCGTGGTATCACGCAGGAACCCAAGATTCTTGGGGAAGTTGATGTCCTCGGTGGACTTGGAGGGGTGCTTCTTGCTCCGGGTCAGCGTGGCGACCAGACCACCCAGGGCGATTCCGGATCCACCGGTATGCCCCAGGGCCACGTCATCGGTACCCGTGACCTTCTTCATGAAGGGCTGCACCACTGCCGGTGAAAGGGTGACCACCAGGCCCTGGGCGATGGAACCCCAGAGCAGGGTCTGCCAAGTCTGGAATCCGGCAGCAACGAAGATGACGGTGATCATGGTCGCCATGTAGAAGGCGACATGACCGGACAGATAGACATACTTGAAATAGGAGGTCGCCGACAGGATCACATTGACGATCATGCCGAAGAAGAAGATCAGGGCGGCCACGGATCCGTACTTGACCAAGACCGTGCCGACGATGGCCTCGTTGTTGGGCACCACTCCCTGCACGTGGAAGGCGTACTGGAACATGTCACCGAAGGGATCCAGGGCGTTGGTCACCACCCCGGCACCGGCTGCCAGGACCAGGAAGCCCACAAAGGTGCGAATGGTCCCCTTCATGATGTCGGTGGCCGGTTTGCGTTGCAGCGACAGACCGATCAGGGAGATGAGAGCGACGATGACGGAGGGCTGTCGGAAGATGTCCAGGAGGACCTTGAGAACACCGTTCATTATGCTTGTTCCTCCCCGGGCACAGCCACACCGTGGCGCTTCAAGGCCTCGATCAGTTTCTCCTTGATTTCCTTCATGTCGATGAGGCTGTCAAGAACGACCACATCACCAAGGTCCTTGGCGGCATCGGCGATATCGCGCCCCACAAAGATGACGTCGGCGTCCCCCGGACTGACCGAGCCGAGATCGCGATGGTCGGTCTCCACGCCGGTGACGCCGAGTTCCTTCAGCACCTTGTCGATATTGAGCTGGGTCATGAAGCTGGACCCAAGCCCCGTACTGCATACCGTCAGAATCTTCATACTGATCACCTTTCTTCCTTGAGAATCGTCTTCAACTCTTCAGCATTCGAGACCTTGCCCAACCTGTCCTGATTACCCGCATCGCTCAGAAAAGCCGCAAGAGACTGCATCAGGCTCAGATGGCTGTCCGAGTCCTGGGCGGCCAGGCAGAACATGGTACTGATTGGATGGTCCGGTGAATCCGCCAACAGGAATGGTCTGCCAACCTTCAGCACCGACAGTGAAGTGGCCACCACACCTGCCTCCGGCCTTGAATGGGCCAAGGCGATGCCCTGCCCGAGGTCGATGTAGGTGCCTCCGGGTTTCCGAATCGACTCCTTGATGGCATCCACGTAGGACGTCCTGATTCTTCCGAGCTTCACCAGGGGGGCCGTGACTACGTCTACGGCCTCCTGCCAATCGGCCACGTCATCCCGGTACAGAACGGTGCCTTCCGGGAAATACTTGTCCAGCAATTTGCCTCCTCGCATGTGACGAAGCCATTCGCTTCTCGGCAAACGACCGGGGAAGAAGCCATCCCCTGTGTCAATCGACCTTGAATGTCTCAAACATTATAACAACATAACAATATAATGTATATTCAGGCGTGTTCGCGGAAACACACCCCCGCAAAGGCACCGTCAGACTGAACCAGGACAGGGATCCACCCAGCATGCGCACCCCGCTGGAGATCGTTCGCACTGGCCGCGGGATCAAGCCCCGACAGGATCCAGGCCGGGACCCAACGACCCGGCAGGGATGCGACCGGCCGTAACTTTACTGCCGGAACACCACCAATGCGACGGTTCACATGAATTCAGCCCAATACAAAAGGCCTCCGCCCCGGCCGAAAGAACAAAGCTAGGGAGCGGAGACCGGAAAGAGGCTGAACTCAGACCGTATAGGCATAGACCAGACGGTGGCTGCCCGCATGAATCAGCTCTGATTGCTCACCCACCTCGACCAGGGCGGAACTCCCCTCCGGTACCGAGACATCAATGGTCAGCTGGCCGTCATCCGCTTCGTATTTCCAGGCCAGGTCGATGATACCCAGAGCCGTCTTATGAGTCACATGGGCGTTCCTGATCGGCCCCCAGGGCTTGGGGGCGACCTTGAACCGCTCCCAACCTGGAGTGGTCATGACAAGTCCACCCAGGGTAGAGTACATCCATTCGGCCACGGATCCGAGGGCATAGTGGTTGAAAGACGTCATACCCACCCCCGAGTTCACCTTGCCGTCGGGCAACATGGAATCCCACCGCTCCCAGGTGGTGGTCGCACCCATGGAGACCTGGTACAGCCAGGAGGGGCACTTCTCCGAAAGGAAGAGTCGGTATGCCTCCTCAAGATGTCCCGTCTCGGTCAGAGCAGGCAACACATAGGGTGTTCCCGCGAAACCGGTGCCCACCGTATAATCCCTGTCCCGTACCAGCTGGGCCAGGCGTCGACCTGCAAACTCCTTGAGATCCGGATGCCCGTCCAGGAGTCCGAAAGAGACCGGTGCACGATCAATGCGTAGGCCGTGGCAGCATCGGTCCGGCTTCATGTAGCCAGAATTCGGCTCCAATTCTTCCGGATCAAAGCGGCGGTCCTCGTGATTGTCGGCCAGAAAGTTCCACGTGAAACGGTCCAACAATTCCTCTGCCC
This sequence comes from uncultured Bifidobacterium sp., assembly GCF_945269915.1. Lineage (GTDB taxonomy): Bacteria > Actinomycetota > Actinomycetes > Actinomycetales > Bifidobacteriaceae > Bombiscardovia > Bombiscardovia indica. The sequence continues at coordinate 126,500 of NZ_CALYOY010000001.1, forward strand.
TTACAGGCTCCGGGCGATTCAAAAGACCGAGGAGCCAACCACAGACCCCAATCACCTGCCGTGCAGACCAGCCCCCTTGCCGGAGCATCTGCATGTCTGCCGATCCGAACCTCTTGGACAACCGCCTGCCATCCTCCCCGTCTATCAACGGCAGGTGGGCGTACTGGACGAGAGGAGAATCCGGCTGCAGGCGGCTCCGGATCCAGGACTGGATGGCCGTGGACCGCAAAAGATCCCTTCAGCGCACGATCTGATTCACCCCCATGGCCAGATCATCCACAGTAACGGCCAGTTGGTAAGAGACCAACCCATCCGATCTCTTGATGACCACGTCCCCCACTTCCCTGGGCAGGGAGAAAGACCGGAGGCCGAAGACCGAATCCTCGAACCTGCAAACATCACCAGGGACATCAGGGTTGTCAGGAACCGCGATACGCATGCTGTGTCGTTTGCCCCGATTCAGCTACTCCCTGACCACCTTCCCGGAAAGACCCCGACAGGTCCCTGGATACACCATGAACCCATCACCCGCATTGGGGGCCGAGGCCGCGCGAATATCGGCCCGGGAACAGAAGCACGGGTAAACCAGAGGCTGTCCATCACCCAGATGCTGCATTTCCAACAGCTTCAAGGCTCGGACATAAAGATCGTTTCGCTGAGACTGGTAGACCACCGGCCCATACCAGTCCAACCCCAACCAATCCAGATCATCCATGATCCACCGGTCGGCATCCTTGACCGCACTCGGTCCGTCAGTGTCCTCGATGCACAGACGCAGAAGCCCGGAAGCTCATGCGACCTGACGCCCAACCAAGCCGCCAGACAGGCAAAAAATGCCCAGATGCATCCGACCGGTAGGCGAAGGAGCCAAACGTCCAACAACCGGATCAGAACCCACTTGATTCACTCCCATTTCTCCGTTCCCCATACCGCCGTGCTCCCACGCCACCCTGTCATAGACGCGACAACCGACTGTTCACCTTCGACCCCTCACCGGCCCCAGTGTCTTGCCGGGTACGTATTTCCCTTCGACCAAGACCTGATGAGGTTGCCCGGCCTCGTTATCCAGGAGGTCTTTCATCAGCGAGACCGCGGACCGGGCCAGTTCACCGACCGGCTGCTCCATGGTGGTAAGCCCTAGGAGCGGAGACCTGAAAGCACCAACCCCATCGAACCCTGTAACGGAAACCTGCTCGGGGCAGCTGACCCCGATGGCTTTGAAATGCTCCAGAATGGACAAGGCTATGGCATCATTACCGGCCATGATTGCCGTCACACCGGACTCTATCGCCTTATCTACCTCAGAGCCGATAGAAGCCTTGGCATCGGATGGCAGGGACAGAATCGTGGTCTGGGCACCTGCGACCACCAGCTCAGTAAGGAAATTGGCCGTTCGGGCATGCAATGCCGAGGCCAACACATCAGCTGAAGCCGTCACTGCTATCTTCTGGTGCCCCTGCTCAACCACACGCCTGGCGAGACTGCCTTCACAACGAGGGTCGATACGAACAGAGCTGAAAGAAGGCATGTCATACCCTGTTGCCAGCACAACGGTAGGCACGAACTTGGCCGCATAGTCGGCAGTCTGCGATGAGACGCGGCCAGAGGCGATGATGATGCCCCCCACCCCATGCCCCAGTAGATTCCGCACAGCGGCCAGCTGACTGTCCAGGCTGTCCTCACTCGAGGTCAACAACAAATCAAGACCGACACCATCGGTTTCATACTGGACACGGGAAGCCAACCCACCGTAGAATTCATTACCCACATCGCGAATCAGTAAACCTATGGCATCACACTTGGAAGAAGCCAGGGAGGCAGCACCGAGATTGCGCACGTACCCCAGCCGATCGGCGGTTTCGAGTACCAGTCTTCTGGCTTCATCACTGACCTTAGGGTGGTCGTTCAGAGCACGCGACACCGTTGATGGCGACACTTTGGCAGCACGTGCTATGTCCGCCATACTCACACGGCGTTGATGCTCCACAACCCACCCCTTGCTCTCATCGGTATTATCCCAACATCATATGCCCAAGGGCCAGCAATAGAGCCTTTCAAAGCGGAAGACGCCCTCGTCTGGACGCTGCTCTACAGCAACCAGATGGAGGGTATCCACTCGCCAGGAATGTGGCTTGCAGACCCGTTCGAGGGCCTTTCCCAGTTGGGCGTCTTCCCTTGAAGAGGTATCGTTCTGACAGTATGCAAATGTGTAATGAGGACCGAACGGTTCATCCGTCAAAGAGCTGCCAAGGCCCAACTCGGTCATGGCTCCACGAATGGCGGTAACAGCCTGATGCCATTGCCCGACTGGTGTCCCGAGCGCTTCAATTGCCGTCTCCCGTATGCAGGGACGAGCGAATTCGACGGTGAAGGGATCCAAATCGGAACTGACCTTCTCCATACCTTCAAGCAGGTGGTTCCAGGTCATCTGATCCATGTCCTCGCGGTACAGATCCAACCGCTGCAGGGTCATATGGAGAAAGAGGGGGGGCTGTAGGGCAAGGCCCGGCCAACGACCGATCCGTGCGCCCTCCTTGCTGGTCCGGGCAATCACGGGATCGCTCGGATCGGGCAGGGCGTACAGATGCAGTGCCCCGGTCAGGCTGCGCCACTGGGTATCAGGTCGGTCAAAGAACCGCTTCATTTACTCTGGCTACCTCCTTGGTCCGGCACGGCCCAGAGCGCCCGGGATTCAACAACACAGGAGAGATCGGTCCCCGCCGGGACGGGTACATCCGCACCAGGCGCACTACCCGTCAGCTCACCCGCCTGGGTCCTGACCTGATAATGGACCACCTCCCCGTCAAAGGCCGAGGAAACCACAGTCCCAGGTATCTTCACACCTTCACCCTCGCTGCCTGGACCAACGAGCAGGTTCTCGGCCCTGACGACAACCTCTATCCGGTCGCCCGGAACGAATCCAGGAACCCCACTGACTTCCATGGTCCCCAATTCGGTCTTCAACCGATACAGGGCCGCCGGCGGCAGGTACTGGACAGCGGCTTTACAATCATTCTGGCCCTGATTCAGAACCTCCTCGACAACACCGGGGATAAAGTTGCCAGTTCCGAGGAAGGAGGCCACGAACTTATTGACCGGACGATGGTAGATCCCCCAAGGGGTTCCCACCTGTTCGACCTTCCCGGCACTCATGACCACAATCACATCGGACATGGTCAGGGCCTCGGATTGGTCGTGGGTTACAAAGATGGCCGTTAACCCGAGCCGACGCTGCAAATCTCGAATCTCGGAACGCATCTTCACCCTGAGCTTGGCATCCAAGTTGGAGAGCGGCTCATCAAAGAGAATGATCTTCGGCTCCATCACCAGCGCCCTGGCCAGGGCCACACGCTGCTGCTGTCCACCGGAAAGCTGATCGGGATAGCGCTCGGCATATTGCTCTATACCCATCATGCTCAAAACACCATCAACCTTGGTTCGACGGGCTTGCTTGCCCATTCGTTTCAGCTTCAGCCCGAACTCCACGTTCCCCCGAACCGTCAGGTGTGGGAAGAGTGCATAAGACTGAAAGACCATGGACATGGGGCGCTTATCGGCGCTGATGTCCAGAATGCTCTTCCCATCCAGAAGGATGTCTCCCTCGGTGGGCCGTTCGAATCCGGCAATCATGCGCAAGGTCGTGGTTTTGCCACAACCGGATGGCCCAAGGAGTGTGACGAAGATCCCCGGCCTGATTGTCAGATTCGTGTCATCGACGGCCCTAAAGTCCCCTTTCTTTGATGCATAGACCTTGGAGATACCCTGAAGCACCAGGGTTCCGGCCCTTTGCTCGCCCTCAGACAGCCGCGAGCCGTCTGTCTGAGCATTTGTTATTGAACTTGTCATGATATGGACCTCGTTGAATGGTTAAGTTGACGAAGAAGAGCATTGGCAATTCCCAATACGACCAGCACCAGGACGATCAGGAGGCTGGAGTAGGCAAAGGCATTGCCGAACCGTCCCGCGTCCACCTCATCCAGAATCTGTGACGTCATGACCTTGGTCTCAGGTGTCGTGATGAAGATGATTGCCGTTATGGTCGTCATGGACTTGGTAATGCCATAGGTTATAGCCGTGACCAGGGCCGAACTCATCAGGGGAAGGGTGACCTTGCGGACCACGGTAAGCGGGCTGGCACCCAGAGAGGTGGCTGCCTCCTCCACCTGTGGATTGATCTGCTGCAGGGCTGAGATGAAGGCCTGCTGCCCGGTAGGATCACCCCGGGCGACAAAGACCATGATGATGGCTATGGCTCCTCCCCCGACGGCAAGTCCACCGGCCAAGGGCGGCAGTATCTCATAGTCGAAGAGAACCGTACTGCTGGAATATGCCAGGGCGAATCCGAGACCCAACACAGTTCCGGGGATGGCTACACCCAGCATGCCCCACAAATCGAGTAGACGCCCGAACCTGGGCAGATGACGAACCACCAGCCAGCCAATGGCCAAGGCCAGCAGGGCGGCCAGGGGAGCCGCAATCAGAGTCAACATCAGTGTGGTGCCAATGGCGTCAGCACCAAGTGAGCGGACAAAGGTGAAATGGTCCCAGGTGAATGCGTTATCCACGCCGAGGATCTTGACGAATCCACCGACCAGAAGTGTCAGGTAGACCATGGCCACCAGAAGAATCCATAGGAAGTTGAAACTGAGCATTGGAATCAGCACCGCCTTGGACCCGACCGGCTTCAGGGAACCGGTCGGCTTGCCTGTTACAGTTACGACGGATTTCTTGTTGGCCCAATACTTCTGGATGAAGAACACGGTCAGGGCGGGAACCAGAAGAACCAAAGCCACACCGGCTGCACCGGCCACATCTCCTGAGCCTGCAACCGCAAAGTAGATCTGGCTGGCCAGAACCCGATAATCGCCACCAATGACCAAAGGATTGGCAAGGTCGGCGATACCTTCCACGAAAAGCACCAAGAAGGAGGAAAGCATGGAGGGCAACACCATCGGGATGGTCACCTTGACCAAGGTCTGAAATTCCGATGCACCCAGACTGGAAGCCGCCTCGAAGGTGGCCGGGTCCAGATTTTCAAACATCCCCTTGATGTTCAGATAGGCGACGGGGGTGAAGGTCATGGTCAGCACCATGACCAACCCCGGCAGACCGTATATGTTCACTTCCATGCCGAACAGACCGTTGGTGACCATGCCACGTTTGCCGAAAAGGGTGATTATGGCGGTCGCGGCCGCAAATGGCGGGGAGATGGTGGGCAATAGGGTCAGCCAGTGCACGACCTTTTTACCAGGCATCTTGACGAAGGTCTGAACATAGGCGCAGACAAAGCCCAGAATTGTGCCACAAACACCGACCAGAAGCCCCAGAACGATACTGTGCACGAAGGTTTCGCCATGATTGGCAAAGGCACCAGCCATGGCAGCGCGGCCGGTGGCCCCCAGGGCAGCTGTCAGCAATCTGATGACCGGGATACCCAGAATCAGAACCAGGACCGCCAGGACACATGCCAGGATGACCCAGACCGAAGCACTTTCCCTGGGCCTTCTACTACGCTTATGCCTGCTTTTTGCAGGTACGCTCACCGGCGTCATTACTTGGCGTCCTTGGAGGATGCGACATCATTCTCGAAGGACTTGATGAAAGCGTCGCGGGCATCTGCAGCCTTACGCACATCCCAGTTCACCTTCTTGACCTTGTCCTGCCTGGACACATCCTTACCGACCTTCGCCTTGGGATTGGTCGGAGCAGCGAATGAAGGCACGTCGGCATAGAGGTTTTGTGCGTCCGTGGACATGAGCCAATCAGCAAAGGCATGAGCACTCCCCTTATTACGTGCGTTCTTCAGGACTGAAAGGGCTCCAACCTCGTAGCCGGTCCCCTCTGCGGGGTAGGTGGTCTTCAAATCCGAGTATCCGGCCTTGATGGCCTTCTGGCAGTCGGAATCAAGCGCTATTGCCACAGTCACCTCGCCTCGTCCGGCCTGCTCGGTCCCGGTGGCTGCGGACTTGGAGTACTGCATGACATTCCCGTTGAGCTGCTTGAAGTAATCGATGGCCGCTTGTTGATTGCCCCCATGGAGGAGCGCCTGGGTGTACATGGCCATATATCCCACACCAGCCGTGGCCGGATGGGGCATGGCTACGCTGCTCTTCAGATTGGAAGTCAGAAGTTCATTCCAGGAAGTGGGAGCTTTGACGTTCTTCTTCTTCAACTCGGATGTGTTGGAACAGAAAGCAATCGAATCCGTGTAGAAACCGGTCCAAGATCCCTTTGAATCCTTGTACTCCTGCTGGAGGGAGTTCGTGTTCTTGGGTACGTAATGCTCGACCCAGTCCTTGTCATCGGCGAGCAAGTGGTTTTCGGCCTGTCCTCCTGCCCAGACATCGAATTCTCCCGGATTTGTCGCCAATCTGGCCAGGACTTCACCCGCACCGAGACGCACATAGGTGGTCTTTATACCGCTCGACTTGGCAAAGGCCTTCGTGATCGTCTGACAGAAATCTTCCTGCTGAGAGCAGGCAATAGATACGCTTCCACTCTTCTTGGAGCTGTCCACCTTGCCACATGCAGACATAGCCGCAAGAGTCACAATTGAGAGAGTTGCTGCAACTACAGCTGCCCCGTGTATTTTCGTACTCATCTTTGAGCCCTCCATCTAGCTTCCTATCCATGCATTCACACCGATCACTGTGTGGTTGCGTTTTCATTACAGAGGATAGAGACAGAACCGCTGATTGTCAAACAATACTGGAATTCGTAGAAATGAAAGCGCATTCACTCTAGATCGCTTTGCCCATAAAACAGCTTGGTATAGAGAGTAACCAAGCTTGTGCGTAGCCATCAACCAGGTATGAAACGAGTCAATCAACAAAACGGAACCGACGAACCCACAACGACTGGGATAGAGCCTTAGGATCCAGGTAATCCTTCATCTCCCTCAGCTGGGACTGCACGATATCATGGATTTCAACGAAGGCAACTCGCCAGCGTAGGCGGTGGTCAAATGATATATGCGGATAGCGGGACCACCGATCCCTGATATGAAAACAGGCAGTTCCCCACCTGGAGAAGTAGCCAGGCAGGTTTTGTCGGATCAGAAGGTGTCTAGCAGACGATCGATGTCTTCGAAGTGCTTGACTTCGGGGTGCCAGACCGGCTTGCCACGGACGATGACCAGCTTTGGACCAGCCAGAGTGCGCAGATCCTTAGCGGGGTCTGCCTCCAGAACAATCAGATCGGCGTCCTTGCCTGGCACGACAGAGCCTGTCACATCGTCGAAGCCCAGGTTCCGCGCATTGACCTGCGTGGCCGCATGGAAGGCCTGGGCGCGGGTAAATCCTGCATACTTCACCATGTAGTCCATCTCGCGCCAGGTGCCATACTGAGGCACGAAAATCATGCCCGTGTCGGTGCCGACACCCATAGAGATGCCATTTCGCGGCCCTGCCTGGCTCCCTGAACCATCCCGTCAACGACCAATTCGGAATTACTGCGAACGATATCGCTGACACCCAGCTCCTCCTGGCTCAGCTTGACCAGGGGCAGACCGGCACACAGAGTGGGATCCAGTGCGGAGAAACCACGCAGCGAGCGCGGATTGTCAAGGAAGAGACCGATGATTTCCTCATCCATGACGCTGCCTTGCTCGATGGTGTCCACACCCGCTTTCAGGGCGGCCTTGACCCCCTCGGGGCTCTGGGCATGGGCAGCGACCAGCACACCAAACTCATGGGCTTCGTCACAGACAGCGGCCATTTCATCCTGGGTCATCTGGGGAGTACCAGCTTCACCAACCTTGGTGGCATCGGTCACGCCGCCGGTTGCTGCCACCTTGATGACATTGACGCCGTGGTCCAGGTTCTCCCTGGTCCTCCGCTTCGCCTCTTCAGGAGAGGTGCAGGAGAGAGCGATGAGGGGATCACCATGCCCACCAGGAATGGCCAGAAGAGGACCGGCGGCCAGAATACGTGGCCCGGTCACTTCGTCGGCATCGATTTTGTCACGCAGACGGACCGCTTCATAACCTACATCGCCCAAGGTGCGGATCGTGGTGACCCCCGAGTTGAGCAGGGCCGAGACATTGGACTTGATTCGGGAATCCATCAGCATCCGCCCGACCGGACCATGCATGACCTTCATGGCCGCATCAACCACACGAGGTGAAATATCACCTCCGCCAGACAGGGGCCGACCGTCGGCAAAGAGGTGGGTGTGGGCCATTGATCAGACCAGGAGCAACGAACTTGCCCGTGGTATCAATCCGGTGGTACCCAGAAGGCACAGAAGCCAGCGCTGTGGGGCAGACCTGCTCGATGCGCCCATCCGCCGAAACCAGAATGGACATGTCGACCTCAACGGTGCCTATTTCATCGCCCGTCACGATGCTTGCATGCTCCAATACAAACGGCTCGCGGTCTTTCCTGCCCCGAAGACGCCCATGGTCTTACCTGCTTTCTGTTTCTCCAATGGACCAGATCAAGGAATCGGTATACAGTCCATACTATCCGCGGTACGGCTGACCCTTCAAGAAGGGTCCATAATGCATCTGGCGGAAAAGAGAACCCTGAACAGATCCAGGTGCCCTCGGCATCGCAGACAATCAGGACCACGACCGGGGCCCGGAACTCGTCCCGCCGTGAGCCAGCCGTATCGGGAACGGAAAGTACGGAGCGGATGATACGCGGCACCAGATCACGGACAGGGTTCAGTCCGGAACCGGTCGGTCCATCCAGCACAGCACGGATTCGAGCATGATTTTTTCTTCAGACCTTCCGGCACTCAAGCTTCAGACAGCCCGGAAAAGAATGGCAACGACTCCCGACAATTCTCTTTCCACCGGGAAAATCACATGGCTCTGAGAAGCTCCTCATCGGTCAGGACCCCCCGAATCCCATAGGAACGGGCAAGCTGAGCGATGTAGGGGCGCTTCAGATGCGCCTCTTCCAAGACCTCGTCGTTTTCAAAGATCTCTGCAATCGGAGCGTCCATCAGCACGTGCTTCTTGGCCATGACAATTCCCCTGGAAAATTCCTTGGTTACGAATTCCATATCGTGGGTAATGGTGATGACCGTCTTGCCACTGGCCATTACTCCTTGAATGATATCCGCAAGCAGACGGGTCGAGGGCGCATCCTGCCCTGCCGTGGGTTCGTCAAGGATCAGAACTTTGGGATCCATGACCAGAGCAGATGCGATGGTGACAAACTTCCGCCGAGAGAAAGGAAGGTCATACGGGTGCGTTTCCATCTCATCTTCAAGTCCGCACAAACGCGCCGCGGCAGCAACCTTGGCCTTGACCGCACTCTTCTCGACCTTCTTCTTCACCAAGCCGTAAGCGATTTCCTTCCCGATGGTGTCTTGGAAGATCTGATCGTCGGGATTCTGGAAGACATAACCGACCTTGGCCGCCACCTGTGAAGTCCTCTGCTGCTTCGTTGTTACGCCATCGACCAGCACCTGGCCCCTGCTGGGCTTCAGCAGACCGTTCATCAGCTTGACGACTGTGGTCTTGCCCGCACCGTTCTGGCCGATGATGGCTACAGCCTCACCCATCTCGAACCGCATGGAGACATGGTGCAAGGCCTCAAAACCGTTGGAATACGAGAAGTCAACATCGCACAATTCCAGATATGCCACTTCAGTTTCCTCTCCCTGTCTTGAACTCCACCGCTTCCTGAACCGTCAGGGGGATGGGATCGCACAGTCCAAGCTTGGTATTCCTGTCGATGAAGAACCGGGCGACCTGGGGCAGCTGACCACCATGGTCCATAACCTTGGGGTCCGTAAGCACATCGCGGATTGGTCCGCCCATCGCAACCCTGCCCTCTTCCAGGAGGAGGGCGTAATCACAGTATTCAGCTACCAGGTCGATCTTATGCTCGACCAGAACGATGGTCTTCCCCTGATTCTTCAGAAGCTTGATGATATTGAAGATGTCTTCAGTGCTTTGAGGATCGAGCTGTGATGTGGGCTCGTCCAGGATGACAATCTGTGGGTCGGTGACCAGTACGGCAGCAATGGCAACCCGCTGACGCTGGCCTCCGGACAGCTCCAGAGGATTCTGATCGGCCATCTCCTGCAAATCCAGGAGCTCGATCATGGCATCGACACGTCTGCCGATGTCCTCACGGGGAAGACCCAGATTTTCGAGTGCGTACCCTATCTCCTCACGGACATTGTCCTTGACACCAGACATCTGCGTGAAGGGGTTCTGGAAGGAGTAGCCAACGATTTGGGTCAGCTCGGCATCATCATACTCACTGACCGGCTTGTCATTTACCATCACCGAACCTGTAAGGGTCCCTTTATAGAACTGGGGGATGAATCCTCGGATGATGTTGCAGACTGTGGTCTTGCCGGAACCATTACCACCAATTAGGGCATATACTTCACCCTGCCCGATATGGAATGATATGTCATCAAGGGCATCCCCCGTGCCAAGGGGGTACCGATACGTGACATGCTCCAACGAAATCGCAACCATTTAGAAAATCCTCCATACCAAGAAGGCGATGAACAGGATAAGGCAGAGCACTTGTATGCCCCAATCAATCGCATGCTTGTCGAGCCGGTAGAGTGATGTCTTCTTTGCAGAGGAAAGGAAGGCCCGTGACTGCAATGCCAGGGCGTGCTCTTCGGTCTGTTGAATCAGAGAGAAAATCAGGGGACCCAGCATGGGCACAAAAGTCTTTAGCCTGATCCAGACACCGCCCTCGGTTTCAATGCCGCGCGACTTTTGGGCATCCATGATGGTCTTGGCCTGATTCATGACCTGAGGAACCATCTGGATGGTCGACATGACTACGAAGGTCGCCTTCTTGGGCCAGTTGGCCCGCTCCATGGCATAGACCATGTCCTTGGGCGTCGTCACCTGGAAATACCACATGATGGCCGAGGCGCTGGCCACTATTTTCGAGGTGATACCCAGGCTCTTCTCCAGACCGTTTTGGGAGAGGTAGATGAACCCCCAGATGGGCTGGCTATCCGGGTAACGGACGATGAAAACCTGCACCAGGAAAATCACCACCACAATCATGGCAATGGAAGAGATGAAAGCCTTGAAGAATTTCATCCCGGTCCCGCTGCAGAAACTCAGGAAAAGGAAAAACGGGAACATGGCATATTGCAGCCAGTGCCCTGGGGTGAATATGCTCACGATAATCGCCAAGAGGACGAAACAGAACTTAGAGGAGGGATACAACCTGCCGATGGCACTGTTCATGATGCAATCCTGCTCTTCCTGACGTAAGGCATACCGTAATTGAACTTGACCAGAAACCTGTCGGGCAGTTTCCGCAGTATAATCCAGCTCACAGCAACGTCAACGGCCGTCGAGGCTATTGACGTGAAAATACTCGTCGAGAAGACCGACTTGATCAGGCTTGTTCCTGCCACCAGGAAGGCGGCTGTGATCAGATCGCTTCCGGCACCGGTAACACCGCCGAAAACGACCAGAGTCACCAGGGCCTTGACGATGGCCGCGAAGACACTGATCACCACGCAAGCAGCAACAGCACCGACGATGTTGGTGTACCACTTCCACCTGGAGAGTATCCCCGCCACAAACCCGGTGGCCATCGCTACCAAAGCATAGGGGAAGGCGACGGGGTTGAGCATGCCATTGATCACATTCCCCATCAGTCCGGTGACCATCCCCACCCATGGTCCTCCAATCATAGAGACAAAGAGTGTACCGATCTGGTCAATGAAAATCGGAAACTTGAGGATGGATGACAGCTGGTAACCGACCACATTGACTGAAACGCCCACCGGGATGAGCAACAAGGCCAGCAGTGAAAAATCGTATCGCAAGCCACGTTTCATTATGGGTCCTTTCTGTTCTGGACAATTCGACCTTGAACTCATCGAGCAGTGAACCACTTCCCTTTCAGGCATGGCAGACAGTACATGAGCCCTGCCGTCTCCTATGCCGAAGCAAGGTTCCCACCACTCGGGATGAAAGGCGGAAACCTTGCAAGACAGCTCTATCCGTAAGAGCGACTAGGCCACCTGCTTATCTTCCTCCACGTCCCTGAAGACGAAGTAGTAGGACACCATACCGACGATGATGACCAGGGCGAAGATGAAACAGATATTGGAGTAGAGGAAGGAATTCTTCGAACTCCCCATGATCGGGATGATCTTTCTGGCCAGGCTGGTGCCCGACATGAGCACACCGGCGACTGCGATCATGGCCGTATTGATGAGACGGTTCAGCAGGTTGTTAACTGCCATGCAGCGGCCGACCACATCATTGGGCAACGAATTCGGCAGAATCGAATTATAAGCCGGGTAGATGACCGTGTATCCGACACCGAAAAGAACCAGAGCAATCCACATGAAGATGATGTTCCCACCCAGGAAGAAGCCGAACACCAGCTGCGAGAGGAGGATGATGATGCATCCCAGCTGGAATCCCTTCTTGGAGCCGATCTTGTTGGTGATGAATCCCGAAGACATACCCGACAAGAATGCGCAGATGTTGGCAGGCAGATACATCATGCCGACCGTGGCGCTACTCACGTCATAATTTGCTTTGATCAGGAAGGGGAAAACGAAGAAGAAGGACATCTGAACGCCGTAGACGATCGCACCCACCAGGGATCCGGTGACAAGCTTGGGAATCTTGAAGAGGGTGATATCGATAATCGGGTTCTTGACCAGCCTGGAGCAGATGGCGTAGATGACGACCGAGGCGACGGCCGCCCCCCACCAGAGCCAAGTGTTCTTATTGATGGCCAGGAGAATCAGTGCAAAGGCAACAGAGAAGATGACCACGGATACCACGTTGATCCGTTCCGCCGGCTGCTTGCCGGTCTCCTTGGCCTTGTCGGGCAGATACTTACGCACTGCGGGAAGAGCAATCAACACAATGACCGGGACGATCATGGTCATCTGCCAGGAGAGGTACTTGCTGACCACGCCACCAAAGACGGCGCCCAAGGCCGCCGAGAGCTGGTACATTGCCGTGTTGAAGCCCAGATACTTGGCCTGCTTATCGGCTGAAAGGTACTTCCTTACGAATACGACGAAGCAGCCCGGGATAACGGCGGCGCCGGCAACCTGGACGGACCTGGCGGCGATAATCAGCCAGAAGTTGAACTGCAAGGCCACCATCAGGATTGAACCAATGCCGAACATGGTCGTACCGATGGTAAAGAGCTTACGTGGCGACACGTCGTCGGAGAGGGTGGAGTAAATGGCTCCACCCACACCAAAGACCAGTGAGGCGATGGTGGTAAGCCAGCCGACCTGAGCGGGTGAAAGGGCGAAGGTCTTGGCGATATCGGGAGAGACAATCCCGAACATCTTATCGCTGAAGACCTGCATGAAGCAGATAAAGATCATGAAGGGCATCGCTTTGAGAATCAGCGACTCCTCGTTCAGTTCAGTGGTTTTCTCTGTCATTCTCTCTGTCTTCTTTCTTACTGCAAGGCAGCGTTGAGGTGGCTATAGAAATCGGCCATGAACCGGTCAGCATCAACCGAGAGCGCAACCTTGGTCGTCGGCTTTTCGGCGATTTTGTCCAAGTTCTCCACCGTGTCCCCATCGGCCTCTCCGGAAGTGACGACGGTGATGTTCATGGGGATGGTCTTGACCAGATCCGGATACATGGCTACACCAACTGCGAGCGGATCATGGAGGGCGCAACCGGCGAGATAGGGGTGGTGAACCCTGTATGCCTCCAGATAGAAGGCGACTGCCTTACTGAGGATCTCGGCGCTGGGGCTGTCATACCCCTGCCAGACTTTCAGCTCCTTGCCAGTCAAGAGAGTCTTCCTGGTCACATCCAGGCCGACCATGGTGATCTCCACATCAGACTCGAAGCAGATCTTCGCCGCTTCAGGATCGACCATGACGTTGGCCTCAGAGTACAGATTGCAATTCCCTGGTGTGATGGCCGCTCCAGCCATGCTCACCATTGTGAATTGCGGTTCCGTCCCCTCCGGCAGACGCATAATGACCTTGGCCATATCGGTCATGGGTCCGGTGGTAATGATCTGCAGGTCAGCACCATACTTGTTGATGCTGTCGATAATGAATTCAACGGATTCCTCGGGCTTGGCGTCGCCACTGAGATCGGGGAGGTTCTGGTTGCCCAGTCCGTCCATGCCATGGAAGGTTCCGGAATACTCTCTGTCCCGTTCCAGAGGCTTTTCGGACCCCATGTAAACGGGGATCTGGTCGCCTTTGCCGAGACTGGCGACGATGTGCTTGGTGTTGGAAAAGGTCTGGGGAACGGTGGCCATGCCATAGGAAGCACAGATACCAATCAGGTTCAGATCTTCATGGGAGAGCGCGTAGCACAAGGCCAAAGCGTCATCCACACCTGTGTCGACACACAGAATCGTTTTTTTACTACTCGTCATTGATTATCCTCAACTTCCACTTTCCAGGTCATGCTCACCGTGCATATCTATGAACCGACGAAGATACGCCATGACCAAACCACTCTGATAGATAAACCCGAAGGCCCCCTACATACCGGATATTTCGCATAATTGTGTCGGCGTCGTCACTCCTCTCGCGGTTCCAAGAACCGAAGTCATCATCTGACATATCGTCACTACAGTGTGCTGTAACGTTAAATCAGGTAACAGTTATAAGATAAATCGTTAAAGCAGACTATGTCAAAACGGCGTGTCACCACTAATGGCCTGAGGAGAGCCCGAAACCGGATACCGCCAGAGTCTGGTATCGTCTGTACCGGAGTTACCCGGCCCGGACGCTCGAATCATGAAGCCTCAAAGTCTGTATGCCGGTATCGGTCCTTGGAATTGGGCACCTGGAATTACGGTCATGTCAGTGATGGACCTGATGCAGAGAGCCCCTGGGGATGAAGACCGTCGGTATCCTGACCATCCGACGATCCTCCACACGGTCCCCTCGAAGCGTTGCAGATCCCGACTCGGATCCGGAATTATCCTTTTGAGCGTCACCCGTTGCATTTGCTGCTGAGTCCCTACCGGCATCGCCTCCAGTATCGCCGATCAAGTCGAGCACTTCCTCGACACCACGGCGCCCCATCTCATCGGCCTGCTGGGATATGACCGAAATGCTGGGGGTCATAAGCCGGAAAGCGGCAATATCATCAAAGGAGACCACGGAAATGTCGCTGCCGATGAGCAGGTTTCTCTCCTGCAGGATACCGACCATGCTGATGGCATCAGGCGAGTATCCGAACACGATGGCCGTCACACCCTGCCGAAGGAGATAATCGAGCCCCCGGGAATGCGATTCGTAATCGTTTGCGCAATCCACCACGGGAAAGGCGTCTGCATCAGGCAATCCAGACACCAGTGTCTTGAAGACGGTTTCGCGCTCCTGCAGGGTCGAGGAGCAGAGGGACGTATGAGAAACAAAGCCGATACGCCGATGTCCCAAGGAGATCAGAGCATCCAGAGCCTGTTGAATACCCTGGATGGGGTCAGACACTATGTAAGGAATGGAAGGAGTGCCTGGCACGCGACGGTCGACAAAAACCAAGGGGAGTTTCCGCTTCACCATAGCGGTCATACCAGGAGAGTCGACCCCTTTCGGCACCACGATGGCCCCATCGATGCGCTGTCCAAGAATGTTGTGCAGGAAAGAATCCTGTCTGGCCAGGTCTTCACCGAAAGAACCGATCAGAGTGGCGTACCCGCGGCCATACAGTTCCTCCTCCATC
This sequence comes from uncultured Bifidobacterium sp., assembly GCF_945269915.1. Lineage (GTDB taxonomy): Bacteria > Actinomycetota > Actinomycetes > Actinomycetales > Bifidobacteriaceae > Bombiscardovia > Bombiscardovia indica. Next base: position 142,128 of record NZ_CALYOY010000001.1, read on the forward strand.
GAAGCGACCATATCGGCGAAGTATGAGTTGCGCAGGTCGGGTACCAGAAGTCCGATGGCCTTGGCCTGGCCTGAACGTATGGCCCTCGCCCTGGAATCCGGGATATAACCCATTTTCTCAACAATACCGAGCACGGATTCTCTGGTCTTGGGGGAAAAACGACCCTTACCATGCAGAATCTGGGAGACTGTGGTGGCTGATACACCCGCCCGCTCGGCCACCTCGCGGATGGTCACATATGACATTCCATCACCTTTCCTGTCTTAGCTAAGAATAGCGAATGGAAAGTCAAGACAGTCAAAACTCATAACCTTATGATGCGGACTCATCAGATAAAACGGCAGAAAGCAAAAACTCCACAGCCGTGAAGACTGTAGAGTTTTCAGCCTGTGCCCCCACGGGGGCTCGAACCCCGGACACGCTGATTAAGAGTCA
>NZ_CALYOY010000002.1 GCF_945269915.1 uncultured Bifidobacterium sp.
GTGCATTTGCGCGGTCATCACCTGCCTGTCAACCTGGGATCAGGCCTTGCGGCGGCATCTTTGGCGCGTACAGGGTTGTGTGCATAGATATGAATCAGTACACAGATGTAAAAGAGGCCGGTAACCACAGGTGATGCCCATGGTTACCGGCCTTCTGGCCCCTTGTTGTCAGAACCGAAATCTCATTCCGGCAGTTGGGCCGAGGTGGGGGTCAGCCAATCGGATCAGGCCTGGAACCTGTTGCCGTAGGAGTCGCCCTGGCTGGCCACAACCTCGGCCTGGCGGGCGATGGAGAGCTCCTCGTTGGTGGGGATGACACAGACCGTGACTGTGCTGTCGGGGGTGGAGATGATCCTGCTCTCCTTGGACCGCGCGTCGTTCCTGGCCTCGTCAAGCTTGATGCCGAAGGGTGCCAGCTGTTCGATGACCCTCCTACGGACGATCTCATCGTTCTCACCGACACCGGCGGTGAAGGTGATGGCATCCAGGCCGCCCATCTGGGCGGTGTAGTTGCCGATGTAGCCGACGATGCGGTGCACGTAGATGTCCAAGGCCAGCTTGGCGTCCTCATTGCCCTCGGAGATCAGACGGTGAACCTCGCGCATGTCGCCGAAGCCGGTCAGACCGGTCATACCGGAGCGCTTGTTGAAGAGGGTGTCCAACTCGTCCACGCTCATGTGGGCGTTGCGGATCAGGTGGAAGACCACGGCCGGGTCGATGTCGCCGGTGCGGCCGCCCATGACCAGACCCTCAAGAGGGGTCAGGCCCATGGAGGTCTCGACCGGGTGACCGGAGATCTGAGCGGAGGCGGAAGCACCGTTGCCGATATGCAGAACGATCTGACGCAGACCCTCGGCGGGCTTGCCGATCAGGTCGGGGACCAGCTGGCCCACATACTGGTGGCTGGTGCCGTGGGCACCGTAGCGGCGGATGTGATACTGTTCGGCGATTTCCTTGTTCAGGGCGTATGTGGATGCCTTCTTGGGCAGTTCGAAGAAGAAGGAGGAATCAAAGACGAAGACCTGGGGGGTGTCGGGCATGAGCCTGCTCATGACCTCGGCACCCTCGGCCTCGGGCCCGTTGTGGAGGGGGGCCAGGACCGCCAGGTCCTTGACCTGGCTCAGGGTCTTCTCGGTCAGGAGGGCCGGCTTGGGGAAGATGGAGCCACCCTGGACCACTCGATGGCCGACGGCGATGATGCCGGCCTTGTCCAGGTCGGGGCCATACTCCTTGAAGAAGCCCAGAACGCGCTTCAGACCGGTCTCATGGTCGTGGATGGGCTCCTCCAACTCGTGCTTCTGGCCTTGGTACTCGTGCTTGTAGTGTCCATCTACGGGCTCGCCGATCTTCTCGACCAGTCCGGAAGCCAGGGACTGGCTGGTTTCCAGATCCACCAGCTGATATTTGATCGAGCTGGAACCCGAATTGATAACTAGGACGGTTTTCGCCATTGGGGCATCCTCCTGATGTACTGGATAGAGCATAAAGCTCCTCAATCAGTCAACAGGATACTCGTCGGCCCTTACAAATGGCTTTGGAATGCCACTTTCAGGGCATTATCAGCCCTGGAAAACAATGAGGACCCGATTCTGAAGAATCGGGTCCAAGGACCGTGGGGCCTCCCCAAGGGGGGGGGGTGCCGCTGATGGGAGAGGTTCAGCTCTGCTGCGCTTCGACTGCGGTAAGGGCGACGGTATTGATGATGTCGGCCACCAGAGCGCCGCGTGACAGGTCATTGACCGGACGGTTCAGCCCCTGCAGAACAGGACCGATGGCCAGGGCGCCCGAGGTGCGCTGGACGGCCTTGTAGCCTATGTTTCCGGCGCAGAGGTTGGGGAAGACGAAGACATTGACCTTTCCGGCAACCTGGTCGCCCTTGGCCTTGGCGGCCGCCACGGTAGGCGACCAGGCCGCATCGAACTGGATCGAGCCGACGATGGGCAGGTCCGGGGCCTTCTCCTTGGCCAATCGCGTGGCCTCCTCGACCAGGTCCACGTCCGGCCCCTTGCCGGAACCCAGCGTGGAATAGGAGAGCATTCCTACCTTGGGGTCGATTCCGAAGGACCGTGCGGTCTGGGCCGACTGGATGGCGATGTCGGCCAGCTGCTCGGCGTTGGGGTTCAGGTTGATGGCGCAGTCGGCGAAGACGGCCACGTGGTCACGGAAGCACATGAGGAAGGCCCCGGAAACCAGGGAGGCATCGGGCTTGGTCTTGATGACCTGCAGGGCAGGACGGACCGTGTTGGCAGTGGAATTGATGGAGCCTGAGACCAGACCATCGGCCTTGCCCAGGACGACCAGCATGGTGCCGAAGTAGGAGGCGTCGGTCAGCTGCTGACGGGCCTGGTCGGGGGTCATACCCTTCTTGGCCCTGAGCTGGCAGAGTTTCTCGGTCATGGGTTCCAGGACGCTCTCGTCATCCATGGCCTGGAAGGTGGCCTTGTCAAGGTTGTTCAGGCCCAGTTCCTTCCCCCGGGCCAGGATGGCATCCTTGCCACCGACGATGATCAGGTCGACGATGTCTCGTGCCAGGAGGTAGTCGGCAGCCTTGATGATGCGATCCTCACCGCCCTCGGGCAGGACGATCGTTTTCTTGTCGGACTTGGCTCGTGCCAGGAGGTCGTTCTGGAAAGCCGCCGGCGTGGTGACCCGGGGTTTGGATTCCTCAACGGCGGCGAGTACCTGGTCCAGGTCGACGTCCTTGGTGAAAGTCCGGTAGGCATCTTCACGGATTTGTCCGGCAGTGGGGTCCGAGTCGAAGTCCTTCCTGGAGACGGTCCAGACCGGCCGGTCATAATCCTTGAAAGCCTCCTGCAGCGGTGCCTTCTGGTCCTCATCGCAGCCGGAGACGAAGACCCCGGCCAAGGTGGTGCCACTGGCCTCAACGGTCCTGCGGCAGGCCTGTACGGTCTTCATGACCTGCTTGGGTTCGCGGCCGATGGTGCAGACCACCAGAAGGACGGGGGAACGCAGGTCAGCCGCGATGTCGGCATCGAGGTCCATGATTTCCGGGTCGAAGACTTTGGAGTGGTCACTGCCGACCACCAGAACCATATCGGGCTCGGCCTGGGCCATGACCCGGTCATGAGCTGCAAGGGCATCGGCACGGGTCTGATCCGGATCCTGCGTCGCCTTGCAAGAACAGGCGCCGCGGCAGGTCTCCGCAGTCAGCTCAGGCGAGCTGCTGGCTTTGATAAGGGTATCGGTCAGCATCTCCTTGCGGCAGGCAACCGGACGTAGGATGGCCGTCTTCATCCGGGCCGACAGGGCCTTGGTAAGACCGTATGCCACGACGTTACGACCGTTGGCCGCCTCCGGGCTGATGATGGTGATGCTTGCAGGACTCACTGTGTCTCTCCTGTTCATAGGTCTCGTGTGACTGCTTCGTTCACAACCATCCTCAGTATAGGTGCTCGATACAACACCCATGGTGCGGGGAAGTCTGAATCAAGGTTTGGAACATTGCAAATCCAAGGCTTTCACAGTCATTGCAACAGAATGAAATACTCCGGTCGGTCAGGTCTGGCGCCACTATATTGTTTGTCATATGTGTCACGGCAGCTCTGAAGTGCTCCCGACGAAAGGAGTGAAGGAAAGGCTGACCGGTGTGACCTTGACGGAGGTTGCCCAATCAGCCGGGGTCTCCCTCTCAACGGCATCGCGCGTGTTCTCACGTCCTGGCAGGGTTGGGCCGGAAACCAGGAACCGTGTATTGCAAACAGCAAGGCGCCTGGGATACCACCAGAAGGTCGTGTCTGTTCCGACTGATAACCGTATTCAAGGCTTCCTGGCCGTGGTGGTGACGGATTTGGAGAATATCGTTTCAGCCAGAATCGCCAGAGGAATACAACGCTCCTGTCAGTCACGCAAGTTTGGCCTATCCATTCTTGACACACAGGAAAGTGTGGCCCAGGAAGCCGGTTCCATCCGTGGAATTCTGAGCCACGTGGACGGGCTCATCCTCGGGTCCTCCAGACTGTCAGACGCTCAGATTCGGCATTTCGCTTCCACTAAACCAATTGTCGTGCTCAACAGGGTGGTTCCGGGTATTCCCTCGATTTGGGTGGACGAGTCGGCCAGCATCGAACAGGTGCTTGAAGACTTGCGGAGGAATGGGCACAGCTCCCTGTCGTATATGCAGGGTCCAGAGAATTCCTGGCAGAATGTAGTCAGGTTGAGGGCTGCCACGGTCTCTTCCAAAACACACGGGTTGGAACTCAGGGTGCTTCCGTGCGCCTATCCTGTCGAGGAACGTGGCCACAGGGTCTATAAGGCCTTCTTGAGAAGTCCGACGGATGCGGTGTTGACGTTCAATGATGACATCGCCATCGGGTTTGTCCGTTATCTGGAGGAACACGGAATCTCGGTGCCGGAGCAGGTTTCGGTGGTCGGCATTGATGATAACCCGATTGGTCGGTTCATGACCCCGGCCCTGACCACCATCCGTATTCCCCATGCTGAAATGGGTTTTCAGGCTGCCCAGATGCTCATCGATGAGATTCTTCACCTATCAGATCGTCACGCCACGGTTTGCAGCGTCTCCACCAGCCTCATAGAACGAGCAAGCACCGGCGCAGCCCCAGGTCATGTTCTGACGTAGGGCCACGTCGGTGCTGCTTTCCGTCCGTTACTTGACCGACTTGATCGAAAGGACGAAGAGGACGGAGAGGACGGACATGACGATGGCGATCGGGAAGATGTAGATGTAGGTCCCGGTCATCGATACGATGATGGAGGTCAGAGCCATGCCTGCGGACTGACCGGCAGTCGTAGCTGCGTTGATGAAGCCCAAATCCTTGCCCGCGTTCTCCTTGCTGGGAAGAACGTCCACATTCAGTGCCTGGTCGATAGCCATAAAGATTCCCTGCCCTAAGGCCACGAAGATCGAGGCAATGTATATGCCGGTGATGGTACGCATGGCCAGGGGGAAGATGAATCCGATGATGGCCAGTACAGCGGAAAGGGCCACCATGGGTTTGCGGCGGTGAATGCGATCGGATAGCGGCCCCACAAACATGGCCACGATGGAAGCCACCATCTGGAAGATGGCGATTGTCGAAACGACCTTGGCGGCTGATGTCTTGGTCAGACCAATGTAGTCCTGGCAGATGTAAAGCCAGTAACCGGAGAGCATCTGGATGGCCAGCAGGAGCAGGGTCCGGCAGCAGAAAGCCTTCCAGAAGTCAGGGGCGTGCATGGGAGGGGTGAAGGAGTAGACGATGTGCTTCCATGCGCTCTGCCCTGTGTCAATGGTCTTTTCGTCCTTGTTGCCGGGCTCCCTGGGGATGATGGCCAGGAAGAGCATGGCCGAGATGAACATGCAGAATGAGGCGATAGTGAAGCCCATGTGGACACTGTCAATGAATCTTGCTCCGACCCAGGCGCCGATGGCCAGGCCAAGGGTGTTGCCGAAGCCGATGGCGGACGAGATCGTACCCCGGTACCGTTTTGGAACGCGGTCCGAAACGGTTGAGTAGATGGGGGAATTCATCATGTTGAAACTGAGTTTGGACAGCCAGAGTGTGATAACCAGACCTGTTATGATGCCGATGTTGCCCATGAGCAGGTAGAAGGCCAGGGTGAGCCATGCGCCCCAGAAGAGCCATGGTGAACGGCGACCGAATCTGGATCTGGTCAAATCGGACAGGGCACCGACGACGATGTTGGCGACCAAAGCCACGATGGAGCCGATTGAGGTCATTGTTCCTAAAACAGCGGTGGGGTTGGAGGCTCCCATGTCCTTGATGCGCTGTGGCAGCAGGACCTGGCTGACCATGGCGAAGCCGATGGACATGATAATCCAGAATGCCAGGTAGCCGATGGTCCATCGGGCCAGATTGAACCCCTCGACGTCTATTCCGTCATCATCGGCCTCCATGGCCTGTTCCGATAAATCCGTTTTGTGTGAATCCATGAATCTCTCCTTTAACCTCAACAGCCTTGTTCAGATGGAAATAAGGTCCTTGGCCGTGAAGCCCAGCCTGACCTGATGGTGGTCTCCCTCAGGGTTGGGGAATCTGACCAGGGCGCGCCGGGTCTGGCCGTCGAAAAACCATCCACTGGTGGTCTCACGGAATCGGTCCATGCTCAGATACCTCTTCAGGGGTCTGCCGTCCAGCTCGACCTCGAGGGGGGCCATGGTCCTGGACAGCACTGCCAGGGTCATCCGCTTGACCTTGGTCGTGAAATCACCAGTGCCATCCATATTCAGAGTGACGCCCTGCTCATCGGGGTGGACGCTGATTTCGGTCTGCCGGTACCCACCATGGAGGTAGTCCATGGAAACGCCATCATCCTCATACAGGTCGAAAGATGTCTCGCGATTGGGCTCGACCAGAATCTCCAAGTGGTCGATGGGATCATGATGGAGATTGGTCAGCTCCTGGCAGGTCGGTATGATGCCTCCAGCTCGCAGGAAGAGCGGAATGCTGCCCAGGTTAACGGGAACCTCGATTTGACTACCTCCAGGGATATACCGGTGGCTGGTCAAATCGAACCAGTCGGTCCCCTTGGGGAGGTAGACCTGAATGCTGTCTACGCCCTTGTCCAGGACGTTGGCCACCAGGAGGGAGGGCCCCAGCATGAATTCGAAGCTCTCCTCATAGGTGCGGGGGTCGTTCTGGAATTCATAGACCAGGGGACGCATGATGGGTGACCCGTCTACGGACGCCTGATGGAGTAGGGCATAGAAGTATGGGGCGAGGCTGTAGCGAAGCCTCATGGCCTTGCTGATGTACTTGGTGTAGGCCGGATACATCCAAGGCTCGGTGACCGTGTTGTCCGTATTGCAGGAATGAATAGAGAAGCGGGGTTGGAAGATGCCGTTCTGAACCCAGCGCACGAAGAGCTCCGGGTCCGGGGCCGGGCCATCGAAACCGCCAATGTCACACCCCTGGTTCGCCACTCCCGACAGGCCCATACCCAGGATGGTCGGTACGTTGTACTTGAGATTGGTCCAGCTGGTTCCGTTGTCGCCCGCCCAGGTCTGTGCGTAGCGCTGAATGCCCGCAAACCCGGCCCGGTTGATAACGTAGGGTCGGGTGCCGGGTGCGTATTCCTTGACTGCATCCTGTGCCGTCTTGGCCATCATGGTTGACATAATCGGTTTTACCATGCTGATGGGAAGGTGCTGTCCTTCGGCATCGACCAGGGCCTGGTCTTCGTTGATTTCATACTCGTTGTTATCGTTCCAGATGCTGGTAATGCCCAGGGAGAGCAGGTTATTCCGCATCTCCGCGGCCCATGCCCGACGGCCGGACGGGCTGGTGAAATCCACGAAGTGGGCCGGTCCGCCCCAGTATCGGTCCTCTTGCCAATCCGTGCCGTCGGGTGTCCTGACGTAGGCCTCCTCCTGTTCCATCCGTTCGGTGTAAGGGTGGGTTGTCAGCATGCCCGGCTTTATGTTGGGCGCCAGGAGGGCCCCCTTCCCCTTGAGATGGTCCACGAACCCCTTGGGGTCGGGGAAGCGGGTCTTGTTCCATGTGAAGACGTAACGTTTCCCGTCCGGTCCGCTCGTGTACCCGGAGGAGAGGAAGAATCCATCACAGGGGATGTCGTTCTCTCTGCAGGTGTCGATGAAGTCTTCGATGGCCTTGTCGCAGTCCTTGTCAAGTTCGGTGTAGAACATGGTTGAGCCCATGTATCCCAAGGATGACAGTGGCATCATGACGCTTTTTCCGGTCAGATCCGTGTAGTGATGGACCACATCGGCAATGGTGGGCCCACCGATGAAGAAGAGGTCAATGTCGCCGGCTTCTGCCTGAAAGTAGCTGTACCGGAGCCAGTAGTTGCTGTGTTCGGAATCCATGTCAAAGACCGAGTCGGCACTGTTGTTGTAGAAGAGGCCGTGGGCCAGGCCGGTGTCCTCGTTGAAATCAATGTAGAAGGGGATCATCTTGTAGAGGGGATCGCTCTTGGAGGCATCCCACCCCAGGGAGTCCGTGTTGTGCATCCGCATCCTGCGGCGGCGCTTGTCGAGGTCACCGGATTTCTCGCCGAACCCATAAAAGTGTTCGTGGTCTCCCATGCTGGAATAGTGGGTAGGGCGGCCCAGGCTGTCTTCGACGAAGGCCCTGCCGGGCAGGTCACGATGGATTACTCTGCCTTCCAGGTCGGTAATCGTGAAAGCAAATGGTTCCGGGGCTATATTCAGGATATATCGACCATTGGTGACGGTCTTGATTCCTTCAGGCCCATCCGCCACATCTATCTGTATGGGTTTGACCCGCTCGCGCTCATGGGCCATCAGATGATCGGTACTATCCTTCCAAGCGGTCTTGACCAGGGCATAGGAGAGTTCGGGTTTGAACTCCTGGTCAAAGGTGCTCCGTATACGGATGATGTTCTGGTCGAGCAGGTAGATTCTGAATCTGGCTCCGTTGGTGACCAGGTCCAAATAATCACCATGGTTGTCCATACTGATCAGCTTGGTGCTGGTTTTCATGACTGCCCTCCTTGGCGTCCTTGCGTGGAATAGCTTCACAACGGCCGTCCACCGAGGTGCTTATGCCCATTCGGCAGCGTCATGCTGCCTGACGTCCATTGCGATTACCTCCATTGTCGTCAGAAGGCAGGGAGAGCGGGAGGGTTTGCCAAGATTTTCCAAAAGGCGGATGAGATTATTGATTTCACAGGGAAGTTGCCGCCCCTGAGCATCCGGCAGGTTGGAGCATACCAGGATATGAAAAACCCCACCACCCGAAGGTGATGGGGATTCCGGAGGTCCTATCTGTGGTCGGGCTGATTCATCAGCCTGCAGGACCAGCTGATGATATTACTCGTTGTCTCCGGCGGTGGCGGCGGTGGCGGAGATGTTCTCCTGGCCGGCGCGGTTGGCATCGGGCCAGACCCAATCGGTGTAATCGGGGTGGTCGTAGCCCTTGTCCACGGCGAACTGGAAGGCCTCGTCGCGGAACCTGGTCCACTTGTCGATCTGGTCGGCGTACTTCGAGGCATCCACCATCTGCAGGGCGGAGGCCGCCAGGCACCAGCGATCCATGTTGTTGACCCGTACCATGTCGAACGGTGTGGTGGTGGAGCCCTGCTCCTCGTAGCCGTGAACCTTGAAGCTGTCGTGGTTGGGGCGGCCGTGGATCAGGCGGTAGATCGAGCCGGGATAGGCGTGGAAGGCGAAGAGGACGGGCTTGTCCTTGCTGAAGAGCTTGGTGAACTCCTCATCGGACAGGGCCTGGTCGTTCTCCTCGACGTCCTGGATCTTCAGCAGGTCGACGACGTTGACGAACTGGACCTTCAGGCCCAGCTTCTGGAGCATGTCATCGGCTGCCAGGGCTTCCTGGGTGGGAACATCACCGGCGGTGCCGATGACGATGTCGGCATCCTCGGCATCCTTGGCGTTGGAAGCCCAATCCCAGCGTGCGGCGCCCTTCTCCAGTTCGGCTGCGGCCTCGTCCACACTCTGATAGGTGGCGGCGGGCTGCTTGCCGGCGAAGATGGCGTTGATGCAGTTGGTGGACTTGTAGCAACGCTCACCGACGTTCAGCAGCATGTTGGCATCCGCGGGGAAGTAGATGTTGCTGACGTGGTCGTTGTTGAAGTTCTTGTTCAGCAGGATGTCGACGAAGCCGGGATCCTGGTGGGAGAACCCGTTGTGGTCCTGACGCCAGACGTGCGAGGTGACCAGGAGGTTCAGTCCGGCGATGGGCTTGCGCCACGGAATCTCGCGGACCGTTGCCTCCAGCCACTTGGCGTGCTGGTTGATCATCGAATCGATGACGTGGACGAAGGACTCGTAAGAGCTCCAGATGCCGTGACGGCCGGTCAGGAGGTAGCCCTCCAGGAAGCCTTCCATCTGATGCTCGGAGAGCTGCTCGATGACCTGGCCGGTGTGGGCCATGTGCTCGTCGGTCAGTTCAGAGAGGTAGTCGGCGTCCCACTGCTTGTTGGTCACATCGTAGGCGGCGGCAAGACGGTTCGAGGCCGTCTCGTCGGGTCCGAAGATGCGGAAGTCGGTGGGATTCTTGGCCAGGACGTCGCGGGTGTAGTAACCCAAAACGCGGGTGGCCTCGGTGGCTCCCCAGCCGTGACCATGCTTCTTCACATCGATCTCGTAGTCGTGCACGTCGGGCAGCTCCAGCGGCTTGAGCAGCCGGCCACCGTTGGCGTTGGGGTTCTCGCCGATACGCAGGTCTCCCTTGGGCATGAAGCTCGTCACCTCGGGCCGCAGGGCACCTTTCTCGTCGAAGAGCTCCTCGGGCTTGTAGGAGGAGAGCCAGTCCTTGAGGACCTGGAAGTGGGCCTCGGTATCGCGGGCGGAGGCCAGCGGCACCTGATGGGCGCGCCAGGAACCCTCGGTCTTCTTTCCGTCGATGAACTTGGGGCAGGTCCATCCCTTGGGCGTGCGGAAGATGATCATCGGGTAGAAGGGACGGGTCATGTCATCCGTCTGCGCCCGGGCCTTGATGTCGCAGATCCTGTCGAAGACGGTCTCCATGAGGTCCGCGAACCGGGCGTGGATGGAGAGGTGGTCCTCGTTGTCGAAACCGGCCACGAACTCGAAGGGCTCGTATCCCATGCCGTGGAAGAACTCGTGCAGCTCCTCGTCCGAGATACGCGACAGGATGGTCGGGTTGGCGATCTTGTACCCGTTCAGGTGCAAAATCGGCAGGACGATGCCGTCGGTACGGGGGTTGACCAGCTTGTTGGACTGCCAGCCGGTGGCCAGGGGGCCGGTCTCGGCCTCACCGTCGCCCACGATGCAGGGGACGAAGAGGCTGGGGTTGTTCATGATGGCGCCGTAAGCATGGGAGAGGGCATAGCCCAGCTCGCCACCCTCGTGGATGGACCCGGGGGTCTCAGGCGCGAAGTGGGAGGGAATGCCACCCGGGTAGGAGAACTGACGGAAGAACTTCTGCAGTCCGGCCTCGTCATTGGTGATCTTCGGGTAGTACTCGCTGTAGGTGCCATCCAGATAGGACTGGGAGGTACCGGCAGGGCCGCCGTGGCCTGGCCCCATGATGATCACGGTGTTCTGCTGGTGGTCGGCTATCAGGCGGTTGATGTGGCCGAGCAGGAAGTTCAGGCCGGGGGTGGTGCCCCAGTGGCCGACCAGACGGTGCTTGACATCCTCCCGGGTGAAGGGCTCCTTCATCAGGGGGTTGCTGCGAAGATAAATCTGTCCGATGGAAAGGTAATTGGCTGCGCGCCAATACTTATCGACGGCCTCGAGGGTCTCCTCGGCGATGGGGGTATCCAGCTTCGCCCAGGGGGTGCCAATAACAGGATTCGTCATGTGTACTCCTGCACTATAGTGCGATTGTTTATTTACCTCGGTTACAGGTCATAATGTCGTTTCTTCTGCGCGAACCATGACCCATATCCAATGCTCTTATGCTACGTGAAAGAGCAGACTTTCTGAACGTTTTCTTGCTGTGTGTGTTCACTCTTGTGAGAAAAAACTTGGCTTTTGTCTGGTTTCACTTGCTTTGACAGACGGGGGGGGGAGATGGCATTGCGGGTGTGCGGGAGCGGTCTGAACCAAAACCCCAGCGGTTTCGCAGACCGGTACGCTCCACCCTCTCAGCCTGGAGGGGAGTGGCGTTACCATTGTCGAAAACACCGACAATACTGTAGGTATCCTTCTGACCGGATTCCGGATCCCGGCGCAGACAGGGGCACAGACAAGGTACGACCGTATATAAGGAGTCATATGGCACAGGGTCCCGTCCTGGTGGTTGATTTCGGCGCACAGTATGCACAGCTTATTGCCAGGCGCGTCAGGGAGGCGGGTGTTTATTCGGAGCTGGTTCCGCATTCCATGTCCGTGGATCGGATGCTGGACAAGGATCCCCAGGCCATCATCCTCTCCGGCGGCCCGGCCTCGGTCTATGTGGACGGTGCCCCAGCCATCGACCGTCGCATCTTCGAGGCAGGTGTGCCGGTTTTGGGCATCTGCTACGGCTTCCAGGTCATGGCTCACGAGCTGGGTGGCCTGGTCGACAAGGCGGCCCAGGGTGAATACGGCAAGACCGAAGCAGTAATCGATGACCCCAGGGGTATTCTGCAGGACTCCCCGGCCAGACAGGACGTCTGGATGAGCCACGGTGTGGCCGTCAATCAGGCCCCGGAGGGATTTGAGGTCCTGGCCCATACCGAGGGAGCGCCGGTGGCGGCCATGCAGGATCCGGCAAGGGGTCTCTATGGGGTCCAGTGGCACCCCGAGGTCACCAACACCCCGATGGGGCAGGACCTCATCGAGCATTTCCTCCATGATTGCGCCGGTCTGCCCTCCAACTGGAATGCCTCCAACATCATCGATGACCAGGTCCAGGCCATCCGGCGTACGGTCGGTCCCCACCGGGTCATTTGCGGACTTTCGGGAGGCGTGGACTCCGCCGTGGCCGCCGCTCTGGTCCACAAGGCGGTGGGGGATCGGCTCACCTGCGTCTTCGTTGATCATGGCCTGCTGCGCAAGGGTGAGGTGGAACAGGTCAAGCATGACTTCGTCAAGGCCACGGGCATCAGGCTGATCGCCGTCGATGCATCCGAGGATTTCCTTTCCGCCCTCAAGGGTGTTTCCGAGCCGGAGCGCAAGCGGAAGATCATCGGCGAGAAGTTCATCCGCGCCTTCGAGAAGGCCGCCAGGCAGGTTGTGGAGCAGGCCGGCCAGCAGGGCGAGGAGGTCCGCTTCCTGGTCCAGGGAACCCTCTATCCGGATGTGGTGGAGTCCGGTGGTGGTGACGGCGCCTCCAACATCAAGTCGCATCACAATGTCGGTGGTCTCCCCGAAGACCTGAACTTCACCCTGGTGGAGCCCCTGCGGACCCTCTTCAAGGATGAGGTCAGGGCCATCGGCACGGAGCTGGGCCTGCCCGACGAAATCGTCTGGCGTCAGCCCTTCCCGGGTCCTGGTCTGGGTATCCGCATCATCGGCGACATCACCCGGGAACGGCTGGATCTTCTCCGGGAGGCTGATGCCATAGCCCGTGAGGAGATGACCAAGGCCGGTCTGGACCGTGACATCTGGCAGTGCCCTGTGGTTCTTCTGGCCAATGTCCACTCGGTGGGCGTCCAGGGTGATGAACGCACCTACGGTTCGCCCATCGTCCTGCGTCCGGTCGGTTCGGAGGATGCCATGACGGCCGACTGGTCCCGTATTCCCTATGATGTGCTGGCGACCATCTCCACCCGGATCACCAACGAGTGCCCGGGCATCAACCGCGTGGTCCTGGATGTTACCTCGAAGCCGCCGGCCACCATCGAGTGGGAGTAAGAAGGTTCCGCTTCAAAGACGGCCTGCGCAGGTTCATGCCTGTGCGCAAATGCAGGAACCTTGCAGTTTTGCCCGCTTCTGTCGATGATGTGAAGTCAAGCCTATGGATCAGCCTCGGAACCCTAGCGGTCCGGGGCTTTTCGCTGTCCCAGAACCGGCGCCTTCATTTCGCGTGTTGCCGTTGAAACAAACAGACCAGACCCGGCAGCAGTCCGTGAGTGACGTGGCTCAGATTACGCCCGACTGGTTTCGTCGCTGGCCTTCCTGAGGGTCTTTGACGGCTCGGTATCGTTGCGCGAATACTATTTCAGGCTTCGCTTCAGAACCTGAGGCATCTTCCTCGAGCTGATCATCCCGATTGCATCATCTGAGTCGTCTGACGGATCATCGGGTGGAACACGGCGTTTGATTCCCTCGGTTTTTGCCTGCGGATTGATCACTTGCACGTTCAGGGTGGTGTTAATCTCCTCGACCGAAGTCCAACGCTTGATAAGCACCTCCTCACAAAGGCCAGCAGTTTTGTACACTCATCATGCATGAAATGTCCGTTGGTTGCGAGGGTCATGGATGTGGCCGCGGTTATTCCTGTCTTCCTCCAACGGTGCCCGGCAACACCCCGCCGCCAGCGATGAGTGCAGTCCCGCCGACCATCCCTGAACCGCCGGAGGCAATAGCTCCGCCGCCGAGATAGGTCTCCTCCGGTTTCTCGCCAGCTTCAGGGTTCCGTTCCTCATGCGTGGCTATCGCGTCGGCAACGCACGCAACCACGAAAGGTGCGATACCGACGTAAGTGATCCTCAGCAGGAAAACCTCCTGCATCCCGCCCTGTATTCCACGCACGGCTGCATCGGCGAAATCGACGGTTGTGCAAACACTCCGCTTGATCCCGTCACCATATGACGCATGGCTGGTGTGCCCGGGGAAGGATGCTTTCCGGAGCGATGCGACAGAGATCACTGAAATCTTGAATCTTCCAGTCACGAATCCCTCTGAACAGTCTGTTGCGGAAGTAGATTCCGCGGACAAGGCACTGATCGAGCAGTACAGGAGCCGCCTGCTGCCCAGCTCTCCGAGCAAGCCGATCTCCATGCGGGGGTCAACTGCTTCTCAGTGCCCATGATGATTTCTCCGCAGGCCTCATGGTCTGCAAGACCGGTGCCGTTGAACAGTTTGGACAACCATGCCCTGAAGTTATTATCAACGCTCTTGGCTTTTTTGAAGTAGGGGAGTGCCGATATTTCCTTCACGAAGCAAATCAAAGGGCCGGGTATGCCGGTGCCGTCATTGATGGTTCCACCCGAACCGGCCATGTCGCTGGTCATGTGGGACAACCACCCGATTGTTCAGAAGGTGGATTTCTTCTGCAAGTTCTTTCCGAGATATTGCCGGTGCGATCGGGCACGGGTACGACGAGAAGGTCCCCGCCCGTATTAGTGCCTAGAGACAAGACGGTGAAATGAGTGAAGATCGACATCGCCAATCCACCGATGCTGAAATGGTGTGCGAAGTAGCGGAAGTGGTGCTGTTGTCCGCCGCCAAAGGCATTGGTGTCGCCATCCGCTGACAATGGATGGTGCTTTTCGGGGGTCCTTATCGCCCCACTGAGGGAGTCGCCTGTATATCCTTCGATCCGGGCGATCTTTTTGATGATTCGCTCGACTTACCATGACCCGGTCGCTTGCGCGGTCGATCGAGAGCCCCCCGGCGAAGAAGTCGTCGGTAAGGCCGGCAATGACACCGCTGATCACGGCAACGACGCAATCGACCTTATCCGCTTCGCGACTACCTTCCGCTCGCACTCGATATGGTCTGGTAACCGTTCTGGGATCCTGATGCTGACCTGATCGGCTATATTGGTTGACTCGGTGCTGACAGCATCGGAATCGATGCGCCCAGGCAACAAACGATGCTCTGGGAACACTATTTCATATTGCATGACCGGCATATCGTCATTGGGGGTTGTCGGTTCCGGCACCGGATCCGTCTTTCCTGTGTGTTCCGCGAATAAACGGGACCGCTGATTGCTCATCACTGCACATTGTCATGAATCGAGACCTGTCTGGTCCGGTCCTTGTGATCCTTGGGGGTGGCATCTTCGTTCGTTTCCGCAACGATGCGCAAGCTGCCTCTCCCGAGGTCAACAATAGCGAGGGTATCTGGGGATCGTCGGTTTCCGAGATACCTCGGTGGCATACAAGGTGGACATGGGGAGAATCGAACATCATTCCTCGAGACGTGAGCCATGGTACCGGTGAAGGCGAGCGATTTATTTGTTTTTTGGGGGTGGGGTAACGATCAGCCCTCATTCGGTACCGGATGGCAGGGAAAGAAGATGGCATGGAAACCGGCGTCGAATGTCCGGCAATCCATGCCATCCGAATCAGGAGGAGAGTCCGCCATGCATCTCAGACCGTAGAGTCGAGGACCAGACCCTCGTTTGCCTCTTCCCTCACGAAGAAGGGCGTTTTCAGGCCTTCGAGTGTCACTCGGCGGATAGAGCAATGGTTGGTGTTTTCCATGAAGATGCCGGATTGGCTCAATTTGGGGGCGTTCGCAATCATTGCCGGTTCTGCCGGCTGGCTATCCTCGTCCATGCTTATATCCATATCATGCATGGTCAGGTCCTTGATTGGCATCTCGGGCAGACCATAAATAAATGCCGCGGTCGACCTGACTTTGGTGGCGCGGATGTCATGAATGAGAATGTGCCGGTATTGCGGGGTTCCTGAATCGACGGGTCGGGAGGATTTGTCCCAAACACAGGGTTCTTTTCCTGCTGGTCCATAATGGTAGTATGAATTAATCACTACGGGGCAGAGGGTATCAGCCATGACGATGTCGGATGCCACGATATCTGAGATGACTCCGCCCCGGCCACGTCTCGTTTTCATTCTGATTCCACGATCGGTCTGATCAAACACGCAACCGGTGATGACCACGTTGCGTATGTCGCCACTCATCTCACTGCCAAGGACAACTCCGCCGTGGCCATGCAGCATGTTGCATCCACTGATGATGATGCCCCGACAAGCGGACTTACGTGTGGTCTGTTCTGTTCCGGACTTGATGGCGATGCAATCGTCACCTACATCAAATGTGCAGCCTAACACTCTGACATTGCTACATGATTCGGGATCCAACCCGTCAGTATTGGGTGAATCTGATGGATTGTGCACGGTCACGTTGGTGATGAGCACGTTGTTGCTTTCCAATGGATGCAGGGTCCATGAAGGTGAATTCACGAACGTTAGATCCTGGATGGAGATGTTGCTGCAGTTTTCCAGCGACAACAGGAACGGTCTGGGATATTCGAGATTGTCTGTGCTGAACCGCTTCCACCAGGTTTGCCCACTCCCATCTATCAAGCCGGTACCTCTGAGTGTGACATGATCGAGACCTGTGCCGTATATGCAGGCACGGTGCATTTCCCTCGAGACGCCTTCCCATCGGGAGATGACCGGCGGATAGAGAGATGAATCAGGAATGAAACTGATGCGAGATCCCGATTGAACCGTAAGTGTCAGGTTGTCGCAAAGGGCAATGGACCCTGTCCGGTAGACGCCGCCTTGCAGAACAAGCTCACCACCGCCTTGGGTGCGGATAGCTTCAATCGCACTGGTGAATGTCTCGGTATTGTCCGTCGTTCCATCTCCGACGCCGCCAAAATCTTCAATCGTATATTGACTCATTGTTCCGATGGCTTCTTATCTGTCTCTTTTGACACAATAAATGTTAACAAGCAGTAAGCTAGCACTTTTCCATGTGCAGTCAAACTGTGCATGATGG
Organism: uncultured Bifidobacterium sp.; assembly: GCF_945269915.1. Classification (GTDB taxonomy): domain Bacteria; phylum Actinomycetota; class Actinomycetes; order Actinomycetales; family Bifidobacteriaceae; genus Bombiscardovia; species Bombiscardovia indica. Next base: position 17,015 of record NZ_CALYOY010000002.1, read on the forward strand.
TTGATTACCGCTTTTCAGCAGTTGCAGAGCTATACAGGTTCGCATTGAACCACACTGCAAACCGTGCAGGCTGAAGGACCGGGAGGGGGGGGGGAGATGGCGATAACCATACGGCTGCAGTTGATCTGGCTGAGTCTTCGTGACTGCGGAGTAACGGGCATTGTAACCAACTGACTTGGTGGTGATGACGAGCTGCAAGTCGGCCGAACGTTTGATATGTGCAAGTGCCCGGGTTATGGATCATCTGACATTCAAGAACGGGACAGCCGTGATTGAAGACACCGACAAACCGACCCTGGGGGGGGGGGGATAGCTGACTCTACTGTATGGTCCTGGCCACGGTCGTCTATTCTCAAGAGCCGACGAGAGAAATGAGCGGGAATCCGCTGATGTCGGCAGTCTATGTGGGTTTCAGGGTTCTGTCGTCCGGTGGCTCTTTTCGTGATTGCAATGCAGGGCATCTCATCGTGTTCCGTGCGTTATGGAGAGTGAGAGCCATGTCGCTTGGTCACGTTCGTAGGCTACGCATATCGCTGAACTTACATGATCATTGTGCTGTTCCGGTCGAAGCCGACTGATTCCTCGACGCTTGCCGGCCAGAGGCTGCACCAGTCGGGCACGCGGGTGCCTTCGACTTCGTCGGAGTTTGGATAGGAGGGCTTGATGTCCAGAATCGGACAATCCTCCGCCACATCAATATGTCGGACCGCGGTGATCCCATTGATGGCATCCACCTGCCCGACCTCCACCAACGATATGGCTATTGGATTCGGCCTGACCGGGGAAGGCGTGGCGAAAACGCCGACAGGCCTAATACGGCATGATGATTCACCGGGAGCTATACCCCCCCCCTCCCGCGGAGGGGAGTACCAGGGACGCTCCTGAGGCAATTATGCGGGGTGGATCCGGTCGGAGCTGCAGATTCCCAACAAAGAGCATGAGCGTCTGACCACGGCCTTCAATCCGGTCCACTCCGATGGATGCCATCGTGGACTGGCCAGGAGTGCGGAATGCAGTACCTGGTGGTCGCCACCAAGCACCATGAGGGATTCGCCATGTACCGGTACCGGCGGACCCCTGCAGCGTCTGCGACCCCCCCCCCTCCACCGGGATGTGATCGGCGAACCCTCCCTGGCCTGACGAAGGCCGGTCTCCGCTTCGGCCTCTACTGCTTCCAGGACCTTGACTGGCACGACCCCGATGGTGGAGTTTACCTCTCGAACGACATCGAGTCGGCCGACATGACCTGGGCAACAGTCGGGATTTCCGGGGGAGAAGAACCACCAGAGGGCCTTCGACCACACGATTCTGCCGCAGATCGAAGAGATCATGGGCAACTACTGTGACATCGCCGTGGCCTGGCTCGATGTGCCCATGACCCTGAGTGACGAGCTTAGCCAGACCATCTATGAGACGGTCAAGCATCTCCAACCGGACTGCCCGATCAACTCACGACTGGGCGTAGGTCGCTACGATTAGTCTCTCTGGGTGACAACGAGATTCCGGACGACGATGATGCCGGCATCAAGACGGTGGACGACGGCGAGGTGGATTACGATTCCATCGTAGAATTCAAATCTTCCATGCCGGGCCTGTACGAAACGGCCGGGACCATCAACGATCTCCTGCCCGACCCGCAATGGAAGAGCGCGCGGACCATCCACGACTACAAAACCACCTGAACCGGTATGGAATCAGCTGCCAGCTCATGCAGGGCTTTGACGGCCTGGACATGGTGCCCATGGCAGCCGAGGAAGCCTTGCCGGGGGCAAGGGCCCTGGAGGACAGAGCGGTTCGGGTCCCCCCGAATCCTAAGACCCCGCACCGGACGGTGTGAAGTCTGTCCACACCGGGTCAAATCGATAATCGCCCTGGATCCGCAGCACAGTCCGGTCAGGCTGACTCTCGACGAGGGGGTCGAGTCTCACTGCCAATCCGATTATGGAGAACAGGGAGCGGATGACCGCCTCATACATGAACCCGGTGAGAATGCCATGAAGGAACCCCCTCTTGTAGGTCCTGGGTATCGTCGTGCCGGTCCTCTTCCGTGCTGCTCGGCCTGCACTGCCGATCGGGTCTTGCTGCCGGGTAACCCGGTCGGGGCGGAGGGTGATTGTGATCCGTTCAAGACCTGTTTGCGATGCTGTGCATGATTGGTTGTATATTGGTGTTTGTCCGGTAAGAGTAAATCTCCCACAGGAGGCGTCCCATGTTGCAGGACTGGCGATTTAGGTACCGGTTGCACTGACCGGATTCGTACCACCAGAAGCCTGTATGGGCGGTCGCATGGATCAGAGGTCACGGACTGTGCGGGCGCCGGGAAATGCCACTCATTCTTCATCACCCCACAGCCGTTTCGTACCGCTGACCAAACTATGGGGTGTACACAGTTCAAGGATGAGAAAGGACAACCGATGGGATTGGCGGAAGGCATGAATACCAGGGTCAGAGCCCTGGCGCCAAGCGACATTCTGACATTCAACAACGAAATAGCCGGGATCGACGGTATCGTCAAACTGACCCTGGGGGAGCCGGACTTCGCCACTCCCGGTCATGTCAAGGCGGCCGGAATCAGGGCGATCGAGGACAACCGGAGCCACTACACGCCAAGTCGTGGTCTGCCGGAACTGCGGCGTGCGGCATCCACCTACCTGGCTGATCGGTATGGCACGGAATATGATCCGGACAGTCAGCTCCTGATAACGGCGGGCGCCACGGGCGGTATCTTCTCCAGTCTGACGGCCATGATCAATCCGGGCGATACGGTCGTCATCCCCACACCCATTTTCCCTCTGTACATTCCCATCGCTCGGTTGAATGGGGCGAAGACACTCTTCGTCGACACCTCCCAGGACGGTTTCATCCTCACGCCGGACAAGCTCCGTTCGGTCATTGGGCAGGAGGGGGAGAAGATCAAGGCCCTGGTTCTGAACTATCCGACCAATCCCACTGGGGTCACCTACTCCCGGGAGGACCTGGAGGCCTTGGCCGAGGTGATCCGCGGTAAGGACATCTTCGTCCTGAGCGACGAGATCTATTCCGAACTGACCTATGAGGAACGACATGTCTCCATGGGGTCGATCCTGCCCGAACAGACCGTGGTCCTGAACGGGGTATCCAAGTCCCACGCCATGACCGGGTGGAGGGTCGGCATTACGGCAGGGCCGCCCGACGTGATCGATCAGGTGGGCAAGGTCAGCGAGTTCAGTATCACCTCGGTCACCACCAACGCCCAGTACGCCGCCCTCGAGGCCCTTTCGAAGGGGGTGGATGATGCGGAACCCATGAGGCGGGCATACCGGGAGCGCAGGGATTTCCTGATCCGCTCCCTGCCCCAGGTCGGTATGGGTGTCATCGACCCCAAGGGTGCTTTCTACATCTTCGCCAAACTGCCGGAGTCCATGGAGGACAGCTGGAAGTTCGTCTACTCCCTGGCCCGGGAAGCCAAGGTGGCAGTCATTCCGGGCGCCAGCTTCGGTCCTGGTGGCGAGGGATATGTTCGTCTCTCCTATGCGGCCTCCATGGATGATCTGCAGCTCGCCGTGGAACGCATCGGACGGTACATGGAGACGCACTGTTCATAGTGTGTACCCCCTTCCGGATGGCAAGTCCTGCATGCACCGTGCCAGATGGGCCCGGCGGCTCGATAGCCATGGCGGGAATCATGTATGTCGTCGTACGCGGTACCGAGCAATGCCCGAGGCAAGTGAACCGGAACCGAAGCAGATGGTCCCTGGTCCCCGGCTCGTTGATTCCGGTCAGGGCAGGAATGTGATAAGGCCGCATGCCGGGTGAACACACGGATAAGAACCGGTGAGAAGCAACCAGCGGTCGTGGGTGGGGTGCCCCCCCCCCCCATCATCGACCAGGAAAGGAAGATCTCATGACAAGCATCCTTATGTACTCTGTCCGCCCCGACGAGATGAAGGCCGTCGAGGCATGGTCGCGCGAGAACGGCATCACCGTGGATGCCACGGAGGAGGAGTTCGGCCCCGCGACGGTGGACATGGTCGAGGGGTATGACGGCCTGGTGATCCAACAGCATGCCGCCGTCCCGCAACCTGAGGTCTATCAGCGCCTCAAGTCTATGGGCATCAAACAGCTGTCACTGAGAATCACCGGGTACGACATCGTCAACCTGGAAGCAGCCACCGAAAACGGACTGATGGTGACCAACGTGCCGGCCTATTCTCCCAGGTCGGTCTCCGAGCTGGTCCTGGCCCATGTCATGCGTCTGGTACGTCACCTGGGGGAGGCCAGCGCTCGCGAGTCCCATGACGATTACAGCTGGACCGGTCTGCAGGCCCGCGAGATCCATGACCTGACCGTTGGAATCATCGGCGCCGGCAAGATCGGTTCGGCCGTGGCCAGGATCTTCAAGGCCCTGGGTTCCACGGTCATTGCCAACGATCCCGTTCACCGTCCGGAGTTGGCTGACACCCTGGACTACGTCGACCTGGACACGCTCCTGACCAGGGCCGACATCGTCACGGTTCACACCCCTCTTGATGAGGTCACCCACCACCTGATTGATGCGGACGCCCTGGCTAGGATGAAGGAGTCGGCCTTCCTCATCAATGCGGCCAGGGGTCCCATTGTGGACACCCGGGCCCTGATTGCGGCCCTTCAGGGGAAAACGATCGCCGGGGCGGGCATCGATACCATCGAAGGCGAGGCCGGAATCTTCGAGAACGACCTGAGCGCGACGGGGGTCGACAACCCTGGTCTGCAGACCCTCAAGGCCTTGCCCAACGTCGAGGTCTCGCCGCATATCGGGTTCTACACGGACGCCGCCGTGGATGCCATGGTCAACATATCCCTGGACGATGTGAAGACCATCCTGGAAGGTGGCCACAGCGAGCATCAGGTGAACTGACCGGAGACAGGGTATGGGAATGTGCCGGGAGGATGATCCACCCCGGTGCACGCCCGTGTCCTGGTGGGTGCACCTCTCTGGTATCGGTCTTGGAGCATTGCCGCTTTCCGAAGTGAATGGGTGGTGGACCTGTGCCCTCCATACGGGGAGGGTGAGGAAGGCCTCATCCCTCGTTGGGGGCGAAGGTGATGGTTCCCTTGTCCGGGTCCATGCTCTCCACGATGGCCAGGGATTTGAGATTGTAGCCTTCCTGACGCAGGGCGCGGCCGCCCTCCTGGAAGCCCTTCTCCACGGCGATGCCGATGCCTTCGATGGTCACCTGGGCATCGTGGCAGATGTCGATCAGGCCGTGCAGTGCGTTCCCCTTGGCCAGGAAGTCGTCGATGAGGATCACATGCTCGCCCTTGGTCAGGAAGCGCTTGGCAACGATGACCGGATAGACCCTCTGTTTGGTGAAGGAATAGATTTCGGCCACGTACTGGTCCCCATCCAGGTTGATGGACTGGGTCTTCTTGGCGAAGACGACGGGAACGTTGCCGAAGTGCCTGGCGGCCAGGCAGGCCAGGCCGATGCCCGAGGCTTCGATGGTCAGGATCTTGTCCACCTGGCGACCGGCGAAGAGTCGGGCCCATTCGGCACCCATGTGGTCGAAGAGGGAGACATCGCACTGGTGATTGAGGAAGGCATCAACCTTGAGTACATTGCCGGGCTTGACCGTTCCCTGGCGTCTGATTCGTTCCTCAAGTTCCTTCATCTTGCTTTCCTTACATTCCTGCCAACGGGGTTCTTGACCCGACCGATCGATTCCAAGATAACCCCGCTGGAAGACCATGGTCCCGCGGGAGTGAATCAAGGGCATCCATCTTATGGTGAGTCGGCGGAAGCTTCTGGCGTGTCCGCCTGCAAATCCGCTGATTTGAGCGCTGCCTTGCTACTGTGACAATTGAACCTGATGGTTACGTATCTCATCTGATACGTTCATATACTAAGGAGGACCATATGGGGATTCTGGATGATGCAAAGGATGCCATGAAGTCTGCCGGCGAGAAGATCTCGGATGTCGCCGGAGATGTCAAGGACAATGTCATGGGAAAGGCTTCCGATGCCAAGGATGCCGTCACCGACAAGATGGGTGACGCCAAGGACATGGCCTCCGACAAGGTGGATCAGGTCAAGGCCGACGCGAACGTGGGCAAGGCCAAGGCCGAGCAGGGAGCCACCGAGGCGGCCAACCAGGCCAAGGAACAATTCCGCAACTGATCCTTCCTCAGACTCAACTTCCGGCAAGGCCCCGCAGGTGTACACGACCTGCGGGGCCTTGCCTTGCTTGTAGGCGTCATGCCATCCCTGACCAGGAAGACCGCCCGAGGATCCCGGGGGAGGGGGATTGTATATCCGATGGCAGGGCCAGAAAGGAAAGTCGCCTGTTCCTGTTCGGCAGGTTTGTTTGGCAGTGCTATGTGATAGAAATGACTCCGCGGTGGATGTTCCCCATCCGCCGAATACTGGCGGCGGTGACGTATGGCAAGGGGTGGCAGGTGATCGAGGAACCGGACATGATCCAGAGAAGTGCTGGGGAGCTGCTCAAGGGACTCAATGACAGACAAGCCGAGGCGGTACGGTACCAGGGGCCGGCCCTTCTGATCGGAGCCGGTGCGGGATCCGGCAAAACGCGGGTGCTGACCCGTCGCATTGCGTGGATACTCAGCCAGTTCGGTGCCTGGCCCAGTCAGATCCTGGCCATTACCTTCACCAACAAGGCGGCCTCGGAGATGCGGGAACGTCTCGGTGGTCTGATTGGCCCGGTGGCGGAGCGCATGTGGGTATCCACGTTCCACTCCGCCTGTGTCAGGATCCTTCGCAGGGACGGGAAGGCGATAGGCCTTCGTTCCGGATTCTCAATCTACGACACGGCGGATTCGGAAAGACTGATCAAATTGATCGGCCGGGACCTCAACATCGACCTGAAGCGGTATACCCCCCGCAACATCCTCTCGCACATTTCCGACTACAAGAACAACCTCCAGGGGTGGCAGACCCAGCTGGCCGAATATGCCCCTGACTACCGCCCTGGTGAACGTGGTCAGCAGATCGCGGCAAGGTTCGGCAACGAGGAGGAGCTCTACTCCGTGCTCTATGCGGAGTATGAACACCGGTTGGCCATGGCCAATGCCGTGGACTTCGACGATCTGATCGTACGCACTGTGGAACTCCTGCAAAAGGCCCCCCTGGTGGCCCAGTACTATCACCGTCGCTTTCGCTACATCCTGGTCGACGAGTACCAGGACACCAACCATGCCCAGTATGTTCTCATGCGTGAACTGGCAGGGGTGGGGAAGGGACAGGCCGATTCGGGGGAAGGATCGGCGACCCGAGCGGAAAGCCGGGGCGAACAGGCTGACAGGCCTGTCGGAAACTCCACGGTCTTTGCAGCGGGGAGGGAGGGCCCGGCATGGATCACCGTGGTCGGCGATTCCGACCAGTCCATCTATGCCTTCCGAGGTGCCGACATCGGCAATATCAGGGATTTTGAAAAGGACTTCCCCGGGGCCAGGACGATTCTTCTGGAACAGAACTACCGGTCCACGCAGACCATCCTGGATGCGGCCAACGCAATCATCGTCAAGAACGAGGGTCGAAAGCCCAAGAAGCTCTGGACGGCCCTGGGCAAGGGGGAACCGATTGTCGGTTATGCGGCCGACAATGCCCAGCAGGAAGCCGCCTGGATTGCCACCGAGATCGCCCGCCTGCGCAGCGAGGAGGACACCCCTTACTCAGACATGGCCATCATGTATCGGGCCAATGCTCAGTCACGTGCCGTGGAGGAGGCTTTGATCAACGCGGGGCTGCCGTATCAACTGGTCGGCGGCACCAGATTCTATGAGCGTCGGGAGATCAAGGATGCCCTGGCCTACCTTCATGCCATCGCCAACCCGGAGGATGACGTGAACATGCGACGCATCCTCAATGTACCGAAGCGGGGGCTGGGTGACCGGGCCGAGGCGGCGGCGTCCTCCTACGCCGACCTGCACGGCACCAGTTTCTGGTCGGGTGTCGAGCACGTTGATGAGGTGGCGGGTGTCTCCACGCTCACCTCGAAGAAGATGGCCGTCTTCCGTGACCTGATCCGGTCCCTGACCGCATTCGGCTCCGAGCATGATGCCAAGCCCTCGGAAATCGTGGCGGAGGTTCTGGAGGAGTCCGGCATGCTGGCCGAGCTGCGCAAGTCGACCGATCCCCAGGATGCCTCCCGGGTGGAGAACCTCTCGCAGCTCCAGTCAGTGGCTGCCGAGTTCGAACAGAAGACCCCCGACGCCTCCCTGGCGGGGTTCCTGGAGACAACGGCTCTGGTGGCCGATTCGGACCAGTTGCCCGGGTCCGGAGACGATACCGGCAAGGTGACCCTGATGACGCTCCATACCGCCAAGGGTCTGGAGTATCCCGTTGTCTTCCTGACCGGCATGGAGCAGGGGACCTTCCCTCATTCCAGAAGTCTGGACGATGCATCGGAGCTTCAGGAGGAGCGTCGCCTGGCCTATGTCGGGGTCACCCGCGCCAAGCGACGTCTTTACCTGACCAGGGCCGCGGTCCGTGCGCAGTGGGGCCAGGCAAACGAAATGCTGCCCAGCCAGTTCCTGGATGACATCCCCGATGATCTGATTGATTGGAAACGCAAGGAAGCCGGCTTCGAACGCATGCGTGGGCGATGGGGCCTGGACGATGACGACGAGTTCGGCGGATTCGAAGATGGTGGCGATGAAGACTCATTCGGCGGCCATGCCTTTGGCGGATCGGGGTTCGGTTCCGGGTCGTCAAGATCCACCTCGCGCTCCCGCACAGGGGGCGGACGTTCACTCGGTTCCTCCCGTCGGTCATACGGGTCGTCGGGCTATGGTTCGCACAGAGGCGGGGGAGCGTGGTCTTCCGGTGGTTCCTCATCCAGGAGCGGACGGGTCACGACCAGGCGGAGCACTGGGGGTTCCGCGGGCGGGCAGGGGACGAACAAGGCCGCTGCCCAACCGAAGTCGAGCGGACTCTCCATTCGGGATTTCTCCCTGGGAGACAGGGTGGCCCATGATCAGTACGGCCTGGGCAAGGTGGTGGATATCCAGGACAAGGGCCACAACTCGGTCCTGACCGTGGATTTCGGTTCCGAAGGGACCAAGCGACTCATGCTGAGGTTGGCCCCGATAGAAAAGCTCTGATCGCTGCCCGTGCTTGCCAGGCAGCGATATGAAAGACCCCCGAAATCAATGCTGAAGCATGTTTCCGGGGGTCCTCATTGCAGGTGGGATGGAATCAGGACCTGAGTCTGCGCCTGATGCCGAAGGTGCCCATGGCTGCAGCGCACAAGGCCACACAGGCCGCTATTGCCGCCATGGAGTCCGAACCGGTGGAAGCCAGAGGATCATCGCCCCGGTTCTTCTCCGGGGCTTTGCCTTCCTGCTTCTGGCCCGCACCGCTACCGGCGGCGGAACCGGAGGTTCCGGGTCTTCCGGGGATGGTGGTGCCAGGCACCAGGCTGTTGGACGCAGCAATGGCCTGCGCAAGGTTCTGATAAGCGTTTGTCCGCTCTGTCACGGCATTGTTCAAGGCCGCTTGGGCGTTGGCCAGGGCGATGTTGGTCTGAGCCGACGTCTGTCTGGCACTGGCCAGCCTGGTGTTGGCGGCGTTCAGGGCATTCAGGGCTGCAACCACTCCAGGATCCGATGCCACAGCTGCCTGGGCTGCGGCCAGGGCGGCCTGGGCATTGTTCAGTGTCGTCTGTGCCGTGGCCAGATCGGTCTGTGCCTGAGCAAGGGCCGCGCGCGCTGCGGTCAGTGACGGACTTGGGGTGATGCTTGCCAAGGCCGTATTCAGGTCATTCTGCCTGGTTGTCAGATTGGTACGTGCCGCAGCTTCTGCCGCTTGGGCCGTGGTCAGGTCGGACTGGGCATTGTTGAGATAGGCCAGGTAATTGTTGACATCCTGGAAGTAGTCCGAGACGGTGGCATTTTGGTTTCCCGCCCAGAGGGGATTGGAGCTGGTGACCCTTGTCAATGGCTCCGAGAACAGGAAGGTCTGGCTCATGGTCACAACATTGGTCGATGTGCAGGTGACGGCGAAACCGGTGATTGTGTATGCTGCGTTGACTATGTTGTCATAATGACCGGTCTGCCCGGTCCCATTCGCCTTGTTCCGCTTTTCCTCGGTATACCAGCTGTTGAATGGGTCGTAGGTGGCGGGATTCGCGGAATAGGCCACGTTCTCCCCAATCGGGAAGACAGCGGCATGACCATGAAGCCTATCGTCCCTCGTCCAGTCGGCGTCGGCCTGCGCCATGGCCATCAGGGAGTCGGAGACTTTGAGTTCCGGCTTGCCCTCGCTCTGCCTGAGTTGGTTGGCCTTGTTCAGCCAGCGCAGAGTCTCGAGCATCTTGTCCATGCTGGTGGCGTCCCCGCTTTGGCCGAGATGTATGCTCTGGAAGGTCTTGCCGCTAGAGCCTGCATCGGTCAGGATCTTGAAGGCACCGGTTGCACCCTTGTGCTTGAAGTATCCGGCGGTTCCCTGGGTTTTGAGCTGGTCGGCCTCCGTGGCCGCCGCCTGCTTCTGTGCCGTGGTCGCCTCCGCCGTGGTCAGGGCGGCCCTCGCCTGGTCACGTTCCCGGGTCAGCCTGACGATTGTCGGGTTGTTCGCCCCCTCCTGGCCTTCCAACCGAGTGACCTTCTGCCGGGCCTGGTCCAAGTTCTTCTGGGCGTTCTTGCGCGCAGCGACGGCATTGGCGACGTTGTTCTTCGCACTGGTCACGGCCGGGGTGCTCTGTGCCTCTTCATAGGCGGTTTGCTTGCTGGCCTGGTCCTGTGTGGCCTGGGTCAGGGCGGCATCGGCTGAGCTCTTGTTGGTCCGCGCGGTGTCAAGACTTGTCTGGGCCTGGGCCACGGCGATCTCGGCGCGATCGACGCGAGCCTCGGCGTCAATCACCCGCTGTGTTTTATGCCTGTCCACCCCCTGCGTACGGGGAGGATCCGGATTTGTCTGAGCCGGCTCAGCCATGGCCGGTGCTGCGCACCCCAGGAGGGTCGCCCCTGCCACCGCCGAGGTCAAGGCAACTCTTGATGCATTATGAGATGGTTTCTTGCCGGTTTTCATTTGTGCACTACCCCTGTATCTTTTTTATCAGCATGAAAACGGCTGCAACAGAGCAACCAGAACCACGCCTACCCAACTCGCTCTTTCCACAAGCAATACTTCACGAAGATTAGTGCGAACTTAGGACCTTTCCATTCGGAAGTGCTCCTCGCCAGGAAGAATGATGTTCAGAACCAGGGCCACGACGAATGCGACAGCGATGCAGTTATTGGCGAAAATCGACCGGAACAGCGCGGGGAATGCGATAAAGATATCACCAACCTGGGTGAATCCTATGCCGATGGTCAGTGCCAGTGCGGCGATGGTTATGTTGCGTTGTGTAAATCCGGCCTCAGCGATCATCTGGAAGCCGGAGAGGATGATATTGCCGAACATCATGATCGTGCATCCTCCCAGAACGGCCTGGGGGAGGGAGTTGAAGACGGCTGCCACCCCCGGGACGAAGGAGGCCAGGATCAGGATGAGTCCGCCCGAGAGGATGACCTTCCGGTTGACGACCTTGGTCATGGCCACCAATCCGATGTTCTGTGCGAAGGAGGTCAAGGGGAGGCAACCAAAAAGGCCTGAGATCATGGAGATGAATCCGTCACCGGCGATGGCTCCGCTCATTTCCCGGTCGGTCGGTTTGCGGTCCATCCCCACCTTGCACAGGGCTGTGGTGTCCCCGATCACCTCTACGGAGGAGACCACGTAGAGCAGCGCGAAGGAGATGATGGCCCCTGCGTCGAACTCCGGCTTGAAGGGCATTACCCGGGGGAGGGAGAGGACCTGCAGATGCCGGAAGCCGGAAAAGTCCACCTTGCCCATGGCCAGGGCGACCAGGTAGCCGACCACCAGGCCGAAGAGGACCGAGAGCTGCTTGGCCGTTCCTCTCATCAGGAGTTGGAAGGCAAGACAGGCCACCAGGGAGATGGTTGCCAGGGTCAGATTCTGCCAGGATCCGAAGTCCTTGGCTCCGGCCCCGCCACCGAAGGACTGCGCACCGACCGACAGGAGGGAGAAGCCGATGGATGTGACGACGATGGCGGAGACTATCGGTGGTACGAACCGGCGCCAGTAATCGGCCGTCAGCCCCAGGACGAATTCGACCACTCCACCGGCCAGGACCGCTCCCACCACGACCCCATAGCCTTGATTGGATACGATGGCCACGGCTGCAGCCACGTAGGTGAAGGAGATGCCGGTGACCATGGGCAGACGACCCCCGACCCGCCAGAGGGGGTAGAGCTGCAGGCAGGTGCCCAGGCCGGCCACCAGGAGTCCGTTCTGGATGACCATGGCTGATTCCTGGGGACTCATCCTCGCTGCGGCGGCGACCAGGAAGATCGGTGCCAGGTTGGCCACAAACATGGCCATGACATGTTGAAGACCGAAGGGAAGGCCCTTCCAAAAGGGGATTGTCCCGTTCATGTCCGACAAAACATTTCCGGAAGGTCCTGTGTTGGCTGTCTGGGTTGCGGTTCCCGACTTGGAAAGACCGTTCCCGTGCTCCCCCGCATGAAGGGTACGTCCCGTTTCCGACTGGTCCGTATGTTGTCTGGTCATGGCTCTCCTTGGTTTCTCGACGGCTCTTGGTTCAGTGCATGTAGCGATTAGCGGTGGAGAAGACAAATGGGTGGGTGGGTATGGAAAAAGGCCATATATCCGAATCCGGATATGCATGGCCTTTTCTGACTGATGATTCGAGTTTGGGTATGAGCGCTCCGCCCCGTCGGCGCATGCCCACAGCCGACATGGCAGATGTTGAAGCCGTAGCAACGCCGGTGCACGCGGAAGCCAGTCAACATTTGATTACTATCCTCTACACAACCTGGCGAATCATGAACGGATGATTCGTGGATATCCAGAAGCATACAAGGTGGTCTCGAACCATGCTGACCGTTCCTGAAACTCGATTAAGTCCCCTTGCCGCTCTTTCGGTCGGTTAATTTTTATGTGGATTTATGCCATAGTCACCGGGACATCACCAGGTTTCATTGCGCCTTTGGCGATTCGGCATATCAGGAGTGTTGCCAGAACCACACCGGCGATAATCGCAGTCATGGGAAAATGATCGATCAGGGGGCCGAACAGTCCCTGGCCAAGAGGAAGCGCGCACATGCACAGGCTTGCGGTCAGGCCGATCACCTTGCCGATCAAGGGTGTGGGGGTGTGGATCTGCTCGTATGAGATGGATGTGATGGAGACGGATTGGATCAATCCGGCAGCCAGGGCCAAGCACCCTGCCATCAGGATGAAGAGGATGATCGTTGGCAGGTTGAAGGCAAGGCCGGCCATGACCGGCAGGAGGACCAGTGCGCTGCACGTAAGCAGGACAGGTATCCGCTCGAGGAAGAACCATGAGGGCCGAATCGATACAAGGACCGCTCCCAGAAGACCGCCACCGGCGATTATGCCTTCTGCCAGGCCCTGCATGGTGGTGCTCAGGCCGAGGGTTCGCATCACCATATACGGTAGGGCCACGTTGACGTATGAAGCCAAAATCAAGTTTGCAGCGAGGCTGAGCCCTATGGCGACCTTCAGATTTCGTTGCTCGACAAGAAAACGGGCCGCCTCGTTCATGTCGTCGGTTAGATGCCCCACGAGGGCTTTCATGCCCTCGGGAACTTCGCCCTCCTCTTCGGGAATCCTGACTGTCAGCAGTATCCAGAAAGCGGACAGGAGACAGACAAGGGCCGAAAAGCCAACCACCCGCAGAACCCCGAAGAGCCCCATGACCAGCCCTGCAATTACCGGGCCCACCATTCCGACAAGGGAGGTGGCCTGTGAGACAAGGGCCGATGCGCGTGTCAGGTCAGCCCTGTCCACCAGGTGGCGAAGAGCGGATTGGACCGTTGGGGAGTAGCAGGACCGGTAGGCGTGAATCAACATCATGCAGGCCACGGTCAGGGGAATTGGGTCGGGGCTTCTGCTGACCAGCAGATATGAGAAGGCGGTGAGGGCCGAAAGGATGTCAAGCGCGGCCATGGCGGTCTGTTTGTGCAAGCGGTCGGCCAGGGCCCCGCCAATCGGTGTCAGGATGATGGAGGGAAGGGCGGCCAGGGCGCTCGCCAGACCATACAATGATGCCGAACCCGAGATGTTCAGCATATGCAGTGGGAGGACAAACACCATGCAGGTCTGCCCCAGGGTCGAGAGGATCTCGGTGATGATGAGCGCGACAAAGGAAGGGGTCAGGAGGCCATTGGCCGCGGGGGCTTCTGTGACATCCGGGTCAGGGTTTCTTGATGGAGTCATGCCCGGCCTCCTCAGGCTCGCCCGCATCGGTACCGAAGGTGGTCAACATGTCGGAGAACCCCCTGTCTTCCAGGGGAATCCCCAGGCCCTGCATGATGGTGAAGAAACAGACTGCCCTGCTGTGCAATTCGGTTCGGGTCCCTGGATGGTAGAAGGGTAGCAGCCACATGTTGGCGAGCAGACGGAAGACCTCGGCAGCCTCTTCGGCATTCTGCACATGCATGGATCCGTCAAGGTTGCCCCGGGTGAAGGTGTCGACAAAGTCCTCCCTGTCATTCACCATGGCGGTGAATTCCAGTCCGATCATCTTGGGATTGGACTTCGGCTTGAAACCATGGAACATCAGGTTTGCCGCTTCCAGTCTTTTCCTGGCCTGGGCAGGTGAGAACAGCGACTGCAGTTCCTCCAGGGCCAAAGGTTGCTCTGGCAGGGGTTGGGCTTGGGAAGCCCCGGCCTCGGTCCTGACTCTTGTCCAGCCTTCGTCGGATGCAGGACCGCTCATGGCCGTCATCATCCGATCGGCGACGGCATCGAAGAGGTCCTCCTTGGATCTGAAATGGTGGTAGACCGCCCCCTTGCTCAGTCCTCCAGTGGCATCGATGATGTCCTGCATGCTGGTCTTGTCATACCCCCTGTCGGTAAACAGTTCGGTTGCGGCGTTGATGATTCTTTCGCGTGTGAGCTCAGGGTGGGTGTTGCGGGCCATTACCGCACCTCTTCCGGCTTCTAGAAGTTGTTTTGGTCATTCGGATACGGTAGGACCAATATGTTGGAATCGATATCATACCGACCGTTGGTATGAATATAACACAGCTTGTCGGAACTCGCTTGGGTCCGGTACATGTGCTTTAATGAATCCTCGGTTGGTGCGTTTGTGCGCCGACCTATCTGGAGTCTCAGCCCGTCAATGGGTCGGCGGCCGTAAGGTCGTTCGTGCTTGGCACGGTGAAGCATTGGAGAGGCCTGACTCGACGGTTTCGACCGTATTCGTTCAGATAACGACAGAAGCAGATAAGGAATCAGTAATGACCAACATTCAGCGTGCACGCAGGCAGGTCCGTCTGTCACGTGCCCTGGGCATCGCCCTGACACCCAAGGCCCAGCGTCTTTTTGAGAAGCGTCCCTATGCTCCCGGTGAGCACGGTCGCACCCGTCGTCGCACCGAGTCCGATTACGCCATTCGTCTGCGCGAGAAGCAGCGTCTGCGCGCCCAGTACGGCGTTTCAGAGAAGCAGCTGAGGGCCGTGTACGAGCGCGGCACCCATGAGTCCGGCCAGACCGGTGAGGCCATGCTCCGCGAGCTGGAGTGCCGCCTGGACAACCTGGTCCTGCGTGCCGGCATCGCCCGCACCACCGCCCAGGCCCGTCAGTACGTGGTTCACCGCCACATTCTGGTGGACGGCAACATCGTGGACCGTCCCTCCTACAGGGTCAAGCCCGGCCAGACCATCCAGGTCAAGCCCAAGAGCCAGACCACCGTTCCCTTCCAGATTGCAGCCGAGGGTGTCCATCGCGACGTCCTGCCTGCGGTCCCCGGATACCTGGACGTGGACCTGGCCTCCCTGAAGGCCACCCTCGTCCGTAAGCCCGAACCGGAGGAGATTCCGGTTCAGGTCAACATCCAGTACGTGGTGGAGTTCTACGCCCGCTGAGTCTGGAAGAGGATTCTTCACAGGGCCCCGGATTGTTCCGGGGCCTTTTGCATCTGTCCGCCCACTCGTCAGGTGACCTTGTCCGGTCGGTTCAATGGGGCATTCGGCGTGCCGTGGTGGGATAATGGTGGGCATGTTGCTTCATCTGTACACCGTCCGTCATGGTCAGACCTACTTCAACAGGTACAACCGGCTCCAGGGGTGGACCAATGCCCCTCTTACCGAGTCGGGTGTGAACGATGCCGAAAAGGCAGGACTCAAACTGGCGGACCTGGACTTCAAGGCCGCCTATTGTTCTGACACCACCAGGGCCCAGGTGACGGCCCAGCGGATCCTGGAGGTCAACCGGTCGCCCCGGAAGCCGACCCTGATCAGTGACATGCACTTCCGGGAGCAGTTCTACGGTTACTTCGAGGGGCAGGACATGGCCATGGCATGGTGGGCCGCCGGGGCTCCCCATGGGGCCAAGACATACAATCAGATCGTCGACAAGTTCGGCCTGGCGGCCACTCGGGACTTCCTCAAGGAGGCCGACCCCTTCGGCGACGCCGAGTCCGACGGTGAGTACTGGGAGCGCGTCCGGGGCGGATTCGATCTGATCGCCGGTAACACAGACCTGCAGGAGGGTGACGATGTCCTGCTCATATCGCATGGGAACACCCTGCTCAGTCTCATGCACCGGTTTGCATCCGAGGGGTATGACCTGTCCCGGCGACCCGGCAACGGCAGTGTGACGGTCTTCGACTTCAACACCGCCCTTCCCTTCGAACAGGCCGTGGAGGTCCGCTCCTACAATCAGTGATCACGGTGCCTGCCGGTCGGTGCTGCCACCGGGAATATACGGTGCGTGGTACCGTTGAGCGGGTATATGTTCCTTGACGGAAGCGAGGTAGGAGATGGACATAGGACAGATTGCCGGTCTGATAGCGGCCATTGCCTTCGCAGTGGTGGCGGGGTTCCTGATCTATCCATTGATTCGTCTGGGCAAGCTCTTCGATCAGCTGGCCGACACCGTCAAACAGGCCGGTGACCACGCCATGCCCACCCTTGACGAGTCCACCACCACCGTCACCCAGCTCAACCAGACCCTGGCTGACGTGAACAAGATTTCGGCCGCCGCTTCGACCACGGCCAACAATGTCGGGGCCCTGACCGACCTGTACGGTTCCATGCTGGGCAAGCCCGTCATCAAGATGGCATCCTTCTTCTATGCCGTCAGGAAAACGGCTTCCTCATTCGTTTCAGGCGGAAAGAAGGCCGGGCATGAACAGGACGCTCCGGACTCTGGCCACGCCGCCGCCGCAGCCTCCTCGCCGGGTCAGGCCGGTGCAAGCCGGGGGGGCAAGTGATGTTCAAGCGACTCTTCTGGGTAGGACTGGGCGTTGCGGCCGGTGTCATCCTCGTTTCCAAGGCCGAGGCCTATGTCCGTGCGAACACCCCCAAGCAGGCGCGTGAATTCGTCTTCGGCGAGGACCAGGACCAGGTGCCCAAGCGGACGCTGGCCGGGCTTGTCACCGAGTTCCGCTCGACCATGGACCAGCGTCAGAACGAATTGGACCGGCGGTACATGGACCGGTTCCAGGGTTGAGCTGATTGTCTCCGGCATCAGCCAGGGCCGGTGGACGTTGTAGAATCGGCATGTTCAGCAATCAAGGGTGCTGCACGGCCTTTGGCCATGCAGCACAGCAAACCAAGCATTCCGCATCCGCAGGGTCGGGTGCCGAATTGAGACTGCCCACGGGCAGCGGCCATGCCGGGGGGCAGGGCCTGAAGGAGTACAAGCAGCATGCGCACTTCGGAAATCGCCAAGCGCTTCCTCGATTACTTTCAGCGGCAGGGCCACATGGTGGTTCCTTCGG
The DNA here is from genome assembly GCF_945269915.1 of uncultured Bifidobacterium sp. Taxonomy (GTDB): domain Bacteria; phylum Actinomycetota; class Actinomycetes; order Actinomycetales; family Bifidobacteriaceae; genus Bombiscardovia; species Bombiscardovia indica. Next base: position 34,768 of record NZ_CALYOY010000002.1, read on the forward strand.
CCTCGTTGATTTCGCCGAACCCGACCACCCTCTTCACCATCGCCGGCATGGTCCCCTTCATTCCCTACCTTCTGGGCGAGCAGACCCCGCCCAAGAGCCGTATGGCCAGCAACCAGAAGTGCGTGCGCACCCTGGACATCGACGAGGTCGGCAAGACCACCAGGCACGGCACCTTCTTCCAGATGGTGGGCAACTTCTCCTTCGGTGACTACTTCAAGGAGGAGGCCATCCACTATGCCTGGGATCTTCTGACCAGCCCCCAGGACCAGGGCGGTTACGGGTTCGACCCCGAGACCATCTGGGTCACCACCTATACGGACGACGATGAGGCGCGGTCCCTCTGGAGGAACGAGGGGTTCGACCCCGAACACATGGAGATCCTCGGCATGGAGGACAACTTCTGGACCACGGGAGGCCCCGGCCCCGGCGGCCCCTGCTCGGAGATATACGTCGACAGGGGACCCAAGTACGGAGTCGAGGGTGGGCCCTCGGCCGACGAGAACCGGTACATCGAAATCTGGGACCTGGTCTTCGAAAACTACGAGGTCGACAACGTCAGGTCCAAGACGGACCTGCACATCGTCGGCGAGCTTGAGCACAAGAACATCGACACCGGTGCTGGTCTGGAGCGTCTGGCATACCTTCTCCAGGGCAGGGAGAACATCTACGAGACCGATGAGGTCTACCCGGTCATCGAGGCGGCGGAGCGCATTTCGGGCCGCAAGTATGGAGAGAACCGGGAAGACGACGTCCGCTTCCGGGTCGTGGCCGACCACGTGCGCTCGGCCCTGATGATCATGAGCGATGGGGTTCGCCCCAGCAATGTGGGCCGTGGCTATGTGCTGCGCAGGCTTCTGCGCCGTTCCATCCGGTCCATGAGGATGCTTGGGGTCCAGGAAGAGGTTCTGCCCCAGCTCTTCCCGGTCTCCAAGGATGCCATGGCTCCCAGCTATCCGGAACTCAACGAGACCTTCCAGGAGGTGTCCGAATCCGCCTACGGTGAGGAGAGCGCCTTCCGCAGAACCCTGGACAAGGGAACCACCATCCTGGACGCCGCCGTGGCCAAGGCAAAGAAATCCTCCACCGAGGAGGTCTCGGGTGATGATGCCTTCACCCTTCACGACACCTACGGCTTCCCGATCGAGCTGACCCTGGAGATGGCCGAGGAGCAGGGCGTCAAGGTGGATGAGGCCAAGTTCCGCGAGCTCATGAACAAGCAAAAGGCCAGGGCCAGGGCCGATGCCTTGAAGAAACGCCACAATGTGGACCTGAGCGTCTATGACGACCTGCGGAAGAACCTCACCGAGCCCCAGACCTTCCTGGGCTATACGGATTACTCAAGCCGTTCCAAGGTCATCGGCATCATCCAGGAGGGCAAGGGGGCTGTTCCTGCGGTCACCGCCCCGGCCAATGTCGAGGTCCTTCTGGACCGTACTCCTTTCTATGCCGAGGCCGGTGGACAGCTGGCCGACCAGGGGGAGATCCTGTCCGACGACGGAGCCGTCCTTGAGGTGGATGACGTCCAGAAGCCCATCAAGGGGCTGACAGTCCATCAGTGCCGCCTGACCGAGGGGACCCTGACCCTGGAGGCCGCAGTCACCGCCACCATCGATCAGGATCGCCGAGGTGCCATCGCCCGATCCCACACCGCCACCCATATGGTCCACAAGGCGCTTCGTGAGGAACTCGGGCCGCAGGCCACCCAGCGCGGTTCCGAGGATGCACCCAACAGGCTACGCTTCGATTTCCAATGGTCGCAGGCTCCCAGCCGGGCTGCCATGGAGGCCGTCGAAGCGCGGGTCAACGATCGACTGCGCGACAACCTTGCCGTGACCACCCAGGAGATGAAATTCGACGATGCCATCGCTTTGGGTGCCATGCACCTCTTCGGCGAGAAATACGGCGACATCGTCCGTGTCGTCTCCATCGGCGAGGACGGCTGGAGCCGCGAGCTCTGCGGAGGAACCCACGTGGACCACGTAGGAAAGATCGGTGCTGTCTCCATCATGTCCGAGGCTTCGGTCGGCACAGGCGTGCGTCGTGTCGATGCGGTGGTGGGGCAGGGTGCCTACCAGTACAACGCCAGGGAGCATGCCCTGGTCTCGCAGCTCTCGGACAGGCTCAACGCCCGTCCCGACGAGCTGGAGGCCCGCGTCTCCACCCTTTTGGCCAAGCTCAAGGAGTCCGACCGTCGCCTTGCTGCGGCCTATGAGAACCAGCTGGCTCAGTCCGTGCCCGATCTGGTCGAGCAGGCCGAGCGGTCTGATGCCCCGGTCAAGGTGGCCAGCAAGAATGTGGGGCATTTCGGCTCGGCCGATGCCCTTCGCAAGACGGTGACCGATATCCGCGCCCGTCTTGGGGAGGATGACCCCACGGTGGTGGCTCTGGCCGGTGTCACCGATGATCAGAAGCCCGTGATCTATGTGGCTACCAACGACAAGGCCCGCAAGGAGGGGATCAAGGCTGGCGACCTGGTGCGGGGAGCATCCAAGATCCTAGGCGGCGGTGGTGGCGGCAAGCCGGACTTCGCCCAGGGTGGTGGCCAGGATGCCGGGAAGATCGATCAGGCCCTGTCGGCCCTGTCCGACCAGGTCCTGAAGGGCTGACCGGATTCTGCATGAGTGCTCCCATATGGATGGGGATAGACCTGGGTCAGGCCAGGGTCGGAGTGGCTCTGTGTGATCCTGAGTTGACCCTGGCATACCCGGCTGGCAACATCGAGGTCCAGGGTGACTGTTTCCGTGCCCTGGGCCCTGTGGTTGACCTGATACACGAGCATGGGGTCGAACGGGTCATCGTCGGGTACCCACTACTTCTGAATGGCTCGGAGGGCGGTAGCGCCAAAAAGGCGAAGCGGTGGGTCAGGAACCTGTCGCGGATTCTGAACGAGGAGGCTGCACTGGCGAAGGATTCGCCGGTCCGTGTACTATTGCAAGACGAACGATTGACCACGGTCAGTGCCCACCATCAACTCTATGAGGCACAGATCGGCGGACGCGGGCACAAACCTCTGGTTGATCAGCAATCCGCTGTTGTATTGCTGCAGTCGGCCCTGGATGAATACAAGGTCAGCAAGGAGCGGTAATTGGCTGAAGACATACAGAACTTCTTCGAAGAGAAGGTGCAGTGGGTGGAGCCGGGTCAGGTCCCAGTCCCCGCCCAGCCTCCGCGTCCGCCCAGATCCAGACGAGAGATGCGCAAGCAGCGGCAGAAGAGGCAGCGGCGTCGCCGGATGACCGTCATCATCGTCCTCCTGGCTTTGGTCATCGTCGCCACCTGCGCCTTCTTCGTCACCCGGTCCTTGAAAAACGGATCCCCCCGGATAAGCGCCACCAAGGAAGTGGCCCAGGACTATACCGGCCCTGGAGACAAGCCGATCCAGTTCACGGTCGAAAGCGGCCAGGGCGCTGAGCAGGTCGGACTGAATCTTCTCCATGCCGACGTGGTCCGTTCCTCCGGTGCCTTCGTCCAGGCCATCACCAACGCCCAGGCAACAGACAAACTCTTCCCGGGCACCTTCGATCTGAAAACCAAGATGAAAGCCTCGGATGTGGTCATGATCCTGACCGACCGAAGCAAGGCCCGCGGATTCCTCCAGGTCCGTTCAGGCGACCGTGCCAGGGATGTCATAACCCGGGCACAACAGCTGTCGGGATTGCCCAAGCAGGACTTCGACTCGATTCTTGACGCCAAGGGCCAGGGCATCCTGCCTGAGGAGGCGCAGGGCAACTTCGAGGGTTGGCTGGAGCCCGGCGAATACGATGTGAAGTCCATGGGTTCAGCCCAGAAGATACTCTCCTCCATGGTGACCAAACGCGTCCAGAAGCTCGATGAACTGGGAGTCCCCCAGGGCGCCGACCGGCAGGACGTCCTCATCAAGGCCTCAATCACCGAGGCCGAGGTCAACAAGCCCCAGTACTACGGGAAGGTGGCCAGGGTGATCGACAACCGTCTGGCCCGGAACATGCCCCTGGGCATGGACAGTACCGTTGCATACTCCAACAAGGTCTCGGCCCTGGAGCTGACCAACCAGATGCTGCAGAACCCCGATGATGCATACAACACCCGGGTGCACAAGGGGCTGCCACCGGCCCCAATCGGGTCTGCGGGCGACAGTGCCATCAAGGCTGCCATGTCTCCCGAGGAGGGTGACTGGATCTACTTCGTGACCGTCAACCTGGACACGGGCGAGACCCGGTTCAGCGACAACGAGGGGCAGTTCAACTCGGATGTCAAGGAATACAAGCAGTGGGAGTCCGACCACGGGAAGTAGGGTTCGTCAAGACTGGGCGCGGGCTCACCAGCCGGCCAGCCCACTCAGAGTCGCGGCCGCCAGCGCCGCCAGGAGGATGACAGGAACATAGGCCAGGGTTTCGGATTGACTGCTCTGGTCTTTTCCGATCCGTCTGATTGCCATGGCACCCAGGCCCAGTACCCCCATCAGGAGCCACCAGACCAGGGTGGTCGTCCAACCCAGCGGACCAAGGGACAGGGCCAGCAAGGCGGTGGCGGTCACATCGCCCAGTCCCAGGGCACCTGGCCGGACCAGGGCCAGGAGGCATTGGACACCAGTGCATGCCAGACAGATCATGACTGATCCGATCAAAGTTGACATATCGTGCCTGGCCAGGCAGAGGACCGTGACGGCCAGCCCCTGGGCCAGAAGCCCCAGGATGACGGCTCTGCGCGGCACCCGCCGCCTTCTCAGGTCCGTCCAGGCTAGGTAGAGGCCGAAAATGAAACCGGGCAGGGTCAAGAGGTAGGCCATCTCCTAAGATAAACATACACAGGCGAGAACGGTGTAAAGGAGTTCATATGTTGCGCTGGCAGACGGCGGGGGAATCCCATGGAGAAGCCCTGGTGGCCATGATGGAGGGGTTGCCGTCCGGGGTCAGCATCGGTACCGATGACATCGTCAAGGCCCTGGCGCGTCGAAGGCTGGGATACGGACGTGGTGCCCGCATGGGCTTCGAGCAGGACAGGGTCCGCCTGCTGACGGGGGTGCGTCACGGTTCCACCCTGGGCTCGCCCATCGCCCTGGAGATCGGGAACACGGAATGGCCCAAGTGGGCGCAGATCATGAGCGTCGACAGGCTCCCTGAGGGGGTCGACCTGTCTGCCGAGGGACGGAACGCCCCCCTGAGCCGTCCCAGGCCCGGTCATGCGGACCTGACCGGTATGAGGAAGTACGGATTCACCGATTCCCGTCCTGTTCTGGAACGTTCCTCGGCCAGGGAGACGGCCTCCCGCGTGGCCCTGGGCGCCATCGCGGCCAAGTTCCTGGAACAGGCCCTGGGCATCAGGACCGTTTCCCATGTCCTTTCCATCGGGGGGGTGGGCCTGGAGGACCATTCACACCTGCCCTCTCCCGATGATGGTCCCGCCCTGGATCAGTCCCCGGTGCGCACCCTGGACAAGGATGCCGAACAGCGGATGATGGACCGGGTTGATCAGATCAGGAAGAACGGCGACACGGCCGGTGGTGTGTTCGAGGTCATCTCCTATGGTGTTCCTGCCGGTCTGGGAACCTATGTGGAATCGGACCGTCGTCTTGACGCGGCCCTGGCATCGGCCTTCATGGGCATCCAGGCCATCAAGGGGGTGGAGATCGGTGACGGGTTCGAGGAGGCCGACCGTCCCGGTTCCCAGGCCCACGATGAGATGGTGCCCGGCGAGGACGGGACCATCCAGCGTCTGACCAACCGTGCGGGCGGTCTTGAGGGTGGCATGTCCAATGGGCAGCCCATCCGCGTGCGTGCCGCCATGAAACCCATCTCCTCGGTTCCCAAGGCCCTGAGGACCGTTGATGTCCTGACCGGAGAAGCGGCCACCGCCATCCACCAGCGTTCCGATGTCACGGCCGTCCCGGCCGCTGCGGTCATCGGAGAGGCCATGATGAGCCTGACCCTGGCCGCCTTTGTCCTGGAGAAGTTCGGAGGGGACAGCCTGGCTGAGGTCTCCCGTAACGCCAAGGCATACCAGTCCTCATGGCCAGAGGGCCTGAGATAAGGGCGGGATGGGTATGGCCAGGCGTTCCGCGGACACACACGAGAAGAAACCAGGTATTCCCAGGGCGGTCATCATAGGGATGCCGGGGGCAGGAAAGACCCGGATAGGCAAGGAGGCGGCCTCCTTGATAGGGGTTCCCTTCAAGGATTCGGACCGCCTGATCGAGCATGATGCAGGCCGTTCCATCAGCGAGATATTCGAAGCCGAGGGCGAGGACTCCTTCCGCCGTCGCGAGAGCCGAATCATCTGCGGTCTCCTGGACGATTTTGCCGGAGGCATTCTCTCCCTGGGCGGCGGAGCCCCGATGACGGCTGCCGTCTACGAGGCCCTGAGGGAGTACCGGGGTCAGGGAGGCAAGGTGGTCTACCTGGACGTGGATCCGGATGAGGCCAAGTCCAGGTCCCTTCACGTCAAGAACCGCCCCCTTCTGCGGGGTCAGACCCATGACCGGTGGATGGAACTCTACCAAGAGCGTTGCCCGGTCTATCAGAGTGCCTCAAACGTCGATCTGAAGGCCAAGGGGACCACGCCCGAGGTCATGGCACAGCGTCTGGCAGATGCCCTGACCGAGCGGGTGGTCCATGTCAGCAACCTGGACCCCTATGACGTCCGTATCGGGTCCGGGGTGACCAACCGCCTGCAGGTCCTCCTTGGTGACGAGGTCATGAGGGTGGCCCTGATACACACGACCCCGGTCCAGCGTCATTCAGACCGTGCCCGTGCGCTTCTGAGGCAGGCCGGCTATCGAGTGGTCGATGTGGTCATTCCCGATGCCGAGGCCGGCAAGACCATCGCCGTGGCCCAGGGTGTCTGGGACCGGCTCTCCGAGGAGGGATTCACTCGTTCGGATGCCGTGGTGGGCCTTGGGGGAGGGGCGGCAACCGACCTGGCCGGGTTCATCGCGGCCACCTGGATGCGTGGCATCAGGTACGTCAACTGCCCCACCTCCCTCCTGGCCATGGTGGATGCCTCGACTGGGGGCAAGACCGGTATCAATCTGAGCCAGGGCAAGAACCTGGTCGGCAGCTTTTTCACCCCGGTCGGGGTCCTGGCCGACCTGCGGACCCTGAGCACCCTTCCCAATGAGATCTTCGTCGAGGGCCTGGGCGAGGTGGCCAAGTCCGGCTTCATCATGGATCCGGAAATACTCCGCCTCCTGGAGGACGAGGCCGAATCCCTGCGTTCCTTTGACGGGACCGAGTCCGAACAGTGGCTGGAGGACGTGGTCGAGGACCTGATCGAGCGGACCGTCCAGGTCAAGGCCAACCATGTCTCCGTGGACCTGAAGGACCTTGGTCTGCGCGAATTCCTGAACTACGGTCATACCCTGGGTCACGCCATCGAAAAGATCGAACACTTCACCTGGCGGCATGGTCAGGCGGTATCGGTGGGTATGGTCTTCGCTGCCGAACTCGCCTCCATCACCGGTCACATCGACCGGGAACTGGTTGATTACCATCGCAGCCTCCTCTCCTCCCTGGGCCTGCGCACCACTTGGGACGGGCGGGACTTCGATCAGGTCCTGGCCCTGATGCACAAGGACAAGAAGGCCCGCGGCAACAAGCTCCGGTTCATCATCCTTGACGGAATCGGGAAACCCACCCACCTGGATGATCCACCCCTGGATGCCGTTCGTGAGGCTTTCAGACGGATCGGAAGCAAGGGTTGAGGTTCGGCCCTGTTCAGGGATGCCCTGGGGGATGAAGAGAAGAAACGGAGCCGGTATGAGTACCAAGGTCGTTGTGGTCAATGGACCGAATCTGGGCAGGCTGGGAGTCAGGGAGCCGGATGTCTACGGACATCAGGACCTGGAGGCCCTGCGCCGGGATTGTCGTGACTGGGGGGCGGAACTGGGCCTGGAAGTTGAGGTTCGCCAGTCGAATGACGAGGGGGAGGTGATCTCCTGGATGCATCAGGCGGTGGACGAGCAGACGCCTGTGGTGATGAACCCCGCAGCCTTCACCCATTACAGTTACAGCCTGGCCGATGCCGCGGCCCAGGTCACTGATGCCGGGCTGCCCCTGATGGAGGTACACATCTCCAACCCCGCCTCCAGGGAGGCCTTCCGCCGTCACAGCGTCATATCGCCGGTGGCCACCGGAACCATCACCGGCATGGGGTTCTACGGCTACCGACTGGCCCTGGAATCCGTGGCCCATCTGCTCGAGCGGTCCTGACGGTCAGGCCTGGCGGAAGGCGCGATCCAATCGGTGGCGGTGATAGCATGTTCGCGGTTGTCCCGGATCGGGACGACGGATTGGACAGGTCGATCGATGAGCCATGAAGCAGCCACGGGAGCGGCGGGTATGAAGGCCGCCCATGCAGGGAAGGAGTCGGCAGACGTGCCCAGGGCCATCCAGGTCAGGGGTGCCCGGGTGCACAACCTGCATGATCTGGATCTTGATATACCCCTGAACCGCCTGGTGGGAATAGCAGGGGTCTCCGGTTCGGGCAAGTCATCCCTGGCGCTCGGGGTCCTCTATGCCGAGGGGTCCAGGAGGTATCTGGAGTCCCTGTCCACCTACACCAGGCGAAGGATGACGCAGGCCCAACGTCCCGAGGTGGATTCGGTACGCTTCCTCCCGCCCGCTCTGGCCCTGCGGCAGCGTCCGGGTGCCGGCGGGATGCGGTCGACCTTTGGAACCTCCACCGAGCTCCTCAATGTACTCAGACTCATGTTCTCCCGACTGGCTTCACATGTCTGCCCCAATGGGCACCACCAGGAGCCCACCATGCGGGTGGCGGCCGAGATGCCCGTCATCTGTCCGGTCTGCGGAGAGAAGGTCCAGGCCCCCAGTGCCGAGGAGCTGGCCTTCAACTCGCTTGGGGCCTGTCCCACCTGCCAGGGGACAGGAACCGTGCGCGAGGTGGACGATGCCACTCTGGTGCCCGACCAGGATCTGACCATCGACCAGGGGGCCGTGGTTCCCTGGCGAACCTTCGGGTTCAACGTCCAGCCCGATATCGTCCGCGAATTCGGGGTCCGGACCGACGTGCCCTGGAAGGACCTCACCCCGGACGAGAAGGAGATCGTCTTCAAGGGTCCCCCCGAAAAGAAGCACATCACCATCACCTCGGTCAAGGGCGTCCATGAGTTGGATTTCACCTTCAGGAACGCCAGGCTGACCGTGACCGAGGAGCTCAAGCGGGCCACGGACGAAAAGCGCCTGGCCAAGGTGGCCAAGTTCCTGACCGAACGAACCTGCCCGGACTGCGGCGGGAGTCGGCTCAACGAGGCCGCCAGACGGCCGCTGATCGGCGGGGAGAACCTGGCAACGGTCACTTCCTGGCCCTTGAGGAAGGTCCTGGACTGGTCCAGGGGGGTGCCGGCAACCCTGCCCGAGTCCATGGAATCCATGGCCGGAACCCTGGTGGGCACATTGCAGGACATGGGCAGGCGCCTGATGCAGCTGGGCCTGGGATACCTGACACTGGACAGGTCCAGCGCCTCCCTCTCGACCGGAGAGCGGCAGCGGGCACAGCTCTCCAGGGCCGTCCGGAATGAGACGACCGGGGTCCTCTATGTGCTGGACGAACCCTCGACCGGTCTCCACCCCGCCAATATCGAGGGGCTGATCGGGGTCATGCACGACCTTCTGGCCAGCGGGAACTCGGTGGTCTTCGTGGACCATGATGTTTCGGTCCTGGGTGCGGCCGACTACTTCATCGAGATGGGTCCGGGAGCGGGAAGCAAGGGCGGCAGGATCATCGCCCAGGGCACGCCGGACCAGGTGGAGGACGATCCCCACTCCCGAATCGGCGGTTTCCTGACCGGCCGCGAAAGGGTTCTGGTCCGTAAGCGCAGGACCGTCCCCCCTGCTCCACTTCCAGGGTCCGGTGAAGCAGCCACAGAGGCGCGGCGCTCCGCTGGCGACGGTGACTGGATCAGGATGACCACCGGGCCGATACATACGGTCCACCCTCTGGAGGTGGCCATACCACGCGGATGCATGACGGCCGTGACGGGAGTCTCCGGTTCGGGCAAGACCACCATGATTCTGGAATCCCTGGTCCCCGCCCTCCAGGCCCGACAGGATGGGCGGCCCCTGCCCGATCATGTCAAATCCCTGACGGATGCCTCCATCGACCGGGTCAGGCTGGTCGATTCCTCACCCATAGGCATCAACGTCAGGTCCACGGTGGCCACCTATACGGGCATCATGGACCACCTGCGCCGCCTCTTCGCCAAGAGTCCCGCCGCCCGCCGGGCAGGGTACCGGCTGGCTGACTTCTCCTACAACACGGGTTCGCTCAGGTGCCCCCAGTGCGATGGGACCGGACAGATCAGCCTGGATGTCCAGTTCCTGCCGGACATTCCCATCACCTGCCCTACCTGCAAGGGGCGGCGGTTCAAACCCGAGATCGAAGCGGTGAGGGTGGCGACCAAGGCCCACCCGGACCCCATGAGCCTGACCGACCTCCTGGCCATGGAGGTGGGTGACGCCCTACGGGTCTTCGGTGCAGCCGGTACCGACGGGGCCGAGGCTGGGGATCATGCCAGCATCTACCGGTCCCTGCGCACCCTGCACGACCTGGGACTGGGCTACCTGACCCTGGGGGAGGACACCCCATCCCTGTCAGGAGGGGAGGCCCAGCGCCTCAAGCTGTCCAATGAGCTTGGCCGTCGGCAGAACACCTCCCTCTTCGTCCTGGACGAACCCACCACCGGCCTTCACCCGCTGGATGTGCGGACCCTGATCACGGTCCTGGAACGCCTGATCGGCCGGGGTGCCACCGTGGTCTTCATCGAACATGACCTGGACATGATCGCCAACGCCGACTACCTGATCGACATGGGTCCTGGTGGCGGCCAGGAGGGCGGCAGGATCATCGCCCAGGGGAGTCCTGACAGCGTCTGCGAAACACCTGCCTCCCTTACCGGACAATACCTGGCAGCCCATCTGCATAGGGGATGACCGGAGAATGGTATTCCACGCCGCGCCGTGGTCTGGGATTCCTGATAGGCTGAAGTTCCATGGTCAGAGAACATGGAAATTCGCAAGGGCACATCACCAAACACATTTTCGTCACTGGCGGCGTGGTTTCTTCATTGGGCAAGGGACTGACTGCATCCTCCCTGGGCAGATTGCTCAGAAGCCGCGGAATCCGGGTCCTCCAACAGAAGCTGGATCCCTACATCAACGTCGATCCGGGCACCATGAACCCTTTCCAGCATGGTGAGGTCTACGTGACCGAGGACGGGGCCGAGACCGATCTGGACATCGGCCACTATGAGCGCTTTCTGGATGTCTTCCTCTCCCAGAAGGCCAACGTGACCACCGGGCAGATCTACCAGTCCGTCCTCCGCAAGGAGCGTGCGGGCGAGTACCTGGGTCAGTGCGTCCAGGTCATTCCCCACGTCACCAACGAGATCAAGAGCCGGATGCGGGCACAGGCCGGCGATGACGTGGACGTGATCATCACCGAGATCGGCGGCACGGTCGGCGACATCGAGTCCCAGCCCTTCATGGAGGCCGCCCGTGAGGTCAGGCGTGACATCGGCGCGGACAACTGCATGTTCGTCCATGTCTCCCTGGTGCCTTACATCGCAGCGGCCCACGAGCTCAAGACCAAGCCCACCCAGCACTCGGTCATGGCCCTCCGTCAGCTGGGCATCGCCCCCGATGCCCTGGTCCTGCGCTCGGACCGCCCCCTGAACCAGTCCATCAAGGACAAGATCTCCCTGATGTGCGACGTCGATGCCGAGGGTGTGGTCAACTGCGTGGACGCCCCCAGCATCTATGACGTGCCGAAGATCCTTTATCAGGAGGGTCTGGATGCCTACGTGGTCCGCAAGCTGGAGCTCCCCTTCCATGATGTGGACTGGAACGAGTGGGAGGACCTCCTGGAACGGGTCCACAACCCCAAGAGCCAGGTCACCGTGGCCATCGTCGGCAAGTACATAGATCTTCCCGATGCTTATCTTTCGGTCATCGAGGCCCTGAAGGCCGGCGGGTTCGCCAACTGGGCCAAGGTGGATGTGCAACTGGTCACCGCCGATTCCTGCGAGACCATGGACGGTGCACGTGAAGCCCTGAAGGGTGTCGACGGAATCGTCATTCCCGGCGGATTCGGCATCCGGGGCATCGAGGGCAAGATCGGGGCCCTCAGGTACGCCCGTGAGAGCAAGCTGCCGGCGCTTGGCCTTTGCCTTGGCCTGCAGTCCATGGTCATCGAATACGCCCGTCACGTCCTGGGTCTGGAGGATGCCAACTCCTCAGAGTTCGAGCCTGACTGCGAGCATCCGGTCATCGCCACCATGGAGGAGCAGAAGGATATCGTCGCCGGCCATGGCGACATGGGTCACACCATGCGCCTGGGAGCCTACCCGGCCATTCTCAAGCCTGACTCCCTTGTCGCCGACCTTTACGGGCAGACCGAGATTTCGGAACGGCACCGTCACCGCTACGAGGTCAACGTGGCCTACAAGCAGGACCTGGACAAGGCCGGCCTGCACATTTCGGGGACCAGCCCGGATGGACAGCTGACCGAGTTCGTGGAGCTCCCCAAGGACCAGCATCCCTTCTACGTGGGAACCCAGGCCCATCCTGAGTTCAAGTCCCGTCCGACCAGGCCCCACCCACTCTTCGCGGGTCTGGTCAAGGCCAGCCTGGAGCATCGGCAGGACGCCGATTGATCTGGTGAGGGAAGAACAAGAACACTGGTGATGATTTCGCCCGTTCCCCAAGCGAGGACGGGCGAAATCGGTATTGATGGCCGCCCTCGGCCGGTATCAGATGTGATCTAATTCCCTATAGAGCGTAACCTCAAGTCTGGCGGGTCAATGCCGGCTTGGTTATTCTTGATTGGTAAAAGGCCATCGGTTGGTGACCCTATATGTGTGAGGAGGCCTAAGCTCGTGGATAACACCTCGCAGCAGACGGACACATCACGGGATGTGGAGATGAGCCAGTACGTGGCCGACCGCACCCGTGTCAATGAAGATAAGATCAAAGAAGACGACGAGATCATATCCCAGTTCGGTGAATACAACTACGGTTGGCATGATTCCGACAAGGCCGGGGAGACCGCCCACAAGGGGATTGACGAGAACGTCGTTCGTGCCATCTCGGCCGACAAGGGTGAGCCGAAGTGGATGCTGGACATGAGGCTCAAGGGCTACAGGTCCTTCATGGAGAAGCCCATGCCCGACTGGGGTGTGGATCTGTCGGGGTTCAAGGCGGATGACTTCAAGTACTACGTCAAGCCCCTCAAGGAGCAGGCCAAGTCCTGGGAGGACCTTCCGGACGATATCCGGACCACCTACGATCGCCTGGGCATCCCCGAGGCTGAGAAGAACCGGCTGGTCTCAGGTGTGGCCGCCCAGTACGAGTCCGAGGTCATATACAACTCAATCCGTGACGACCTGAAGAAGCAGGGCGTCATCTTCCTGGATACGGACACGGCCCTCAAGGAACGCCCGGACCTCTTCCGGAAGTACTTCGGCACGGTCATTCCGCCGGACGACAACAAGTTCGCCGCCCTGAACACGGCGGCCTGGTCGGGCGGTTCCTTCGTGTACGTGCCCAAAGGGGTCCACGTGGACATCCCACTCCAGGCCTACTTCCGCATCAATACCCCAAACATGGGGCAGTTCGAGCGGACCCTGATCATCGCCGACGAGGGATCCTACGTCCACTACGTCGAGGGGTGCACGGCACCCATCTACTCCACCGATTCGCTCCATGCGGCCATCGTCGAGATAATCGTCGAGCCCCATGCCCGGGTGCGGTACACCACGGTCCAGAACTGGTCCAACAACGTCTACAACCTGGTGACCCAGCGTGCCTACGTCCGCGAGGGCGGCACCATGGAATGGGTGGACGGGAACATCGGCTCCAAGGCCACGATGAAGTATCCGGCCTGCATCCTGGCCGAGCCCTATGCCAAGGCCGAGACCCTCTCCCTGGGCTTCGCCGGCAAGGGGCAGTACCAGGACACAGGCGCCAAGATGATCCACCTGGCCCCCCACACCTCGTCGACCATCGTCTCCAAGTCCATCTCCCGAAACGGGGGGAGGGCCGCCTACCGTGGTCTGGTCAAGATAGTCAAGGGTGCCGAGAAGTCCTCCTCTTCGGTGGTCTGCGACGCTCTCCTGGTCGACGACTATTCGCGTTCGGACACCTATCCCCACGTGGATGTCCGCGAAGATGACGTCTCCATGGCCCATGAGGCCACGGTATCCAAGGTCTCCGAGGACCAGCTTTTCTATTTGATGAGCCGGGGCCTGGAGGAGAAGGAGGCCATGGGCATGATCGTGCGTGGCTTCGTTGAGCCGATCTCGCGCGAGCTCCCCATGGAGTATGCACTTGAGCTCAATCGCTTGGTCGAATTGCAGATGGAGGGTTCGGTAGGCTGATGTCACAGACAAGCGAAATCACGATTCCCAAGGCGGATCCCAAGGATCCCTATGCCATTCCGGCCCTGATGCCGTCCAGTGCCGATAAGGAGCCCCGCTCCTTCGACCCGGATGACTTCGCGGTTCCCACCACCAAGCAGGATGACTGGCGGTTCACCCCGATCGACCGGATGGGGGAGTTCTTCCAGGTGTTCACACCCAGTGGCCTGACCAGGGCCGAGGTGACCATGATGGACGGGACCCCCGTGGATCCCGCCCGGGTGGCCGTATCTCAGGTCCCTATGGGACAGGCCCCCTGCGGTACCGTCCTCAAGCCCAGTGACCGAGCGGCGGCCGTGGAATGGGCCAGCTGCAGGGAGGCCACCGTGGTCCACTTGAGTGGCCGGTTGGATCAGCCGGTCCTGGTCAGGATTCAGGGAGGTGGCTTGGATCTTGACGCCTTCCACCTGGTGATCCAGGTCGACGAAGAGGCCAAGGTCGACCTGGTCGTGGAGCACGCGGGCCAGGCCCGGTTGGCCGAGGGCACGGAGATCATCACCGGGAAGGACTCCCACGTCTCCACCACCTTCATCCAGGAGTGGGCCCCGGGGTCCAAGCACGTAGGCAACCATCGAATCCACGTCGGCGCCGGCGCCTCCTTGCGTCATTCCGTGGTCACCCTGGGCGGCGATTTCGTCCGCCTGCGTATGGACCAGGACTTTGGTGGGGAACAGGGCGACCTGAACATGCTGGGCATCTACTTCGTGGACCCCGGCCAGCACATCGAGAACCGAACCATGGTGGTCCACAACCACCCGGAATGCAAGTCCCGAGTGGTCTACAAGGGTGCCCTGGACGGGGCCAAGGCCCATTCCACCTGGGTGGGCAACGCCCTGATCCAGCCAACCGCACCCGGCACAGACTCCTATGAGCTGAACAGGAATCTGGTGCTGACCCCCGGGGCCATTGCCGACTCTGAGCCCAACCTGGAAATCGAGAACGGGAACATCATAGGGGCCGGCCACGCCAGTTCCGTGGGGCGTTTCGACGATGAGGAGCTCTTCTATCTTCAGTCGCGAGGCGTACCGGAGCATGAGGCCCGTAAGCTGGTGGTACGTGGCTTCTTCGGCGAACTGGTCGAGGAGATTGGCGTTCCCAGCGTATCCGGTCACCTTATGGGAGTGATCGACCGGAGACTGGCCAAGGGTGAAGATGAAGAGATGCAGCGCGTTTTGGAGGAGAACTGACATGTCAACACTGGAAATCAAGGATCTGTACGCCTCGGTCGAGACCAAGGAGGGTCGTAAGCAGATCCTCAAGGGTGCCACGCTGACGGTCCACTCGGGGGAGACCCATGCCATCATGGGACCCAACGGGTCCGGCAAGTCCACCCTGGCCTACACCCTGGCCGGGCATCCCAAGTATGAGGTGGATTCAGGCCAGGCCCTCCTGGACGGTGAGGACCTCCTGAAGATGACCCCGGACGAGCGGGCCAAGGCGGGTCTCTTCCTGGCCATGCAGTACCCCGTCGAGGTGCCCGGCGTCTCCATGACCAACTTCCTGCGTACCGCCAAGACCGAGGTGGACGGGAGGGCCCCGGCCGTCCGTGAATGGGCCAAGGAGCTGAACAGCGCCATGAAGAGGCTGCGGATGGATCCCAAGTTCGCCCAGCGCTCGGTCAATGAGGGGTTCTCCGGTGGTGAAAAGAAGCGTGCCGAGGTCCTCCAGTTGGAGCTGCTGAAGCCCAAGTTCGCCGTTCTGGACGAGACCGACTCCGGGCTGGACGTGGATGCCCTCCGTATCGTCTCCGAGGGTGTGAACCGGGCCAAGGAGAACACAGGGCTGGGCATCCTCATGGTGACCCACTACACCCGCATCCTCAAGTACATCAAGCCCGACATCGTCCATGTCTTCGCCCAGGGCAGGTTCGTCAAGACCGGCGGACCGGAACTGGCCGACACCCTGGAGGAGACCGGGTATGACCAGTACCTCCCCGAGGGCTCGGAATCGGAGTCAGCACTGGCCTGAAAGACGCGCGGCGGTCAAGGAATGGAGGCCGAAGATGGTTGATGAGGCACGGATACGCAGTCAGTTCCCGATCCTGGACCAGGAGGTGCACGGACACCCTCTGGTCTACCTCGATTCGGCGGCGACGGCCCAAAAGCCGGTCTCCGTGATCGATGCCGTCAGGGACTTCTACCTGCGCGACAATGCAGGGGTCCACCGAGGTGCCCATGAGCTGGCCGCCCGGAGCACCGTGGCATTCGAGGAGGCCCGAGCCAAGGTGGCAGCCCTGGTGGGGGCGGAATCGCATGAAGGAGGCGAGGAGATCGTCGTCACGGCCGGCGCCACGGCCGCCCTGAACCTCCTGGCCACCGCCTTCGGCAACGCCTCCCTGGGGCGCGGTGGAGGGGCCGCACAACGATTCGCCCTGAAGCCGGGCGACGAGATCGTGACCAGCAAGGCCGAGCACCATTCGGTCCTGCTGCCTTTCCAGGAGTTGGCCTACCGCACCGGGGCCACCCTCAAGGCCTTCGACCTGGATGACCAGGGCAGGATCCTGGCCGAAACGGCAGATCAGGTCATCACCGAGCGGACCAGGGTGGTGGCCATCACCCATGTGAGCAACGTGACCGGGGCCATCACCGATATCGATCCGATCGTCAGGCGTGCCCATCAGGTGGGTGCCCTGGTGGTCCTGGACGTATGCCAGTCGGTGCCACATCTGCCCATTGATCTGCATGCCATGGATGTTGACTTTGCGGCATGGAGCGCTCACAAGATGTACGGCCCCACAGGGGTGGGTTTCCTTTACGGCCGGCGCGGGCTTCTGGAGGCCCTGCCCCCGGCATCCTTCGGAGGGTCCATGGTGGAACTGGCCTATATGGACAAGCCCGCCCAGTACATGGACCCGCCGGCCCGGTTCGAGGCGGGCACCCAGCCCGTGGCGCAGCTGATCGGGGCCGGTGTGGCCGCGGACTGGCTGCGCGCCATCGGCATGGACCGGATCGCCGCCCATGAGGCCACCATCACCAGGGGGCTGCTCAGGTTGGGCCAGGTGGAGGGGGTCAGAATCCTCGGTCCCACCACTCCCGAGAACCGTATAGGCACCGTCTCCTTCGATGTGAAGGGGGTCCACCCCCACGATGTGGGCCAGTTCATCGACTCGCGGGGTATCGCCATCAGGGTAGGTCACCACTGCGCCCAGCCCGTCCATAGGCATTTCGGTCTCTTCGCCTCCAACAGGGCCTCGACCGGGATCTACAATACGGTGGCGGAAACGGATGCCCTGCTTGAGGCGGTTGCCGAGGTCAGGCACTTCTTCAAGGTGGATTGAGCGTTCACCAGGGGCACAGCGAGAGGCGCGAAACCAGCAATACGGGTAGGTTGAAGGCATGGCAGATTTTGGCATGAGCGATCAGGAACTGGAGCAGATGTACCAGGAGGTGATTCTGGAGGCGGCCAGGGACCCCCATGGGAGGGTACCCGAGGACCGTCCGGGTTCTCCGGCTCCGCATGATGGCGTGACCATGAAGGTGGAGCACGGGTACTGTGTTCCGGCCGAGTCCCAGCAGTTCAATCCCACCTGTGGCGACCATGCCACCATCCATGTCGAGGTCTCCGATGGTACCGACGGACGACCCAAGGCCATCAGGCGGATCGTCTGGCAGGGCGACGGGTGCTCCATCTCCCAGGCCAGTCTCTCGGTCATGGTCGACCTGGTCCAGGGCAGGAGTGTGGAGGAGGCCATGCACCTGGCCGAGGAGTTCCACAGCCTCATGGAATCGCGCGGAGCTGGAATCCAGAACGAGGATGCCGAGGAGGAACTGGGCGATGCCGTGGTCTTCCAGGGGGTTTCCAAGTACCCCATGCGCATCAAGTGCGCACTCCTGGGCTGGGAGGGCATGAAGGCCTCCGTGGCCCAGGCCCTGACCGATATGGACAAGGAGAAGGAGCAGGCGTAATGAGTTCTTCCGACAATCTGGTGCCGGAGCCCCAGGACTCCATCCTGGCTTCGGTCAACCGTGCCATCGACGACGAGGAGAAGGCCCAGGCCCTGGCGCAGAACCCGACCCAGGCTGAAGCCATCATGGGGATGGGCACCAAGTCCAACCCCGCACCGGTCCGTTCCACCACCGGCTCGAACAAGAAGGCGGACCAGGATGACAGACCGGGTTCCGTGAAGTCACCTGACCGTGCAGGGGATGTCATTGCGGCACCGGGGGCGTCGGGGGAGGAGACGGAGCACGCTTCCTCCATACCCCTCAAGGCCGTGGACGAGATCGGCCGCGCGACCGCGCAGGATGTTCGTGAGGCCCTGCACCAGGTCATCGACCCCGAACTGGGCATCGACGTGGTGGACCTTGGTCTGGTCTATGGAATCGAGATCGACGAGCTGGGCCGTGCCATCATCACGATGACCCTGACCACCCCGGCCTGCCCACTGACCGATCTGATCGAGGATCAGTGCGCCAGCGTCCTGGCCGGTCTGGTCGAGGAATTCCGGATCGACTGGACCTGGACCCCTCGGTGGAGCCTGGACATGATCACCCCTGACGGCCGTGAGCAGCTGGCCGCCATCGGATTCAACCTGGAGAACATGCCCACCTACAGCTGACCACCGGTCCTGCCCGTCGAATACAATGATGATTCCGGTCCGCCGTGACCGGCACGGCGTATGAGAGAAAGCATCGTGATATGTCATTATCCATGGGCTGGAAACTGCACGGCGACGGAAAGACGCTGGCACCGGGCGAGGTCGTTGAACCGGATGAACGACTGACTTGGCCGCGTACGGCAGGCATAGGTGCGCAGCATGTCATCGCCATGTTCGGATCGACCTTCCTGGTTCCGATCCTGACCGGGTTCGATCCATCGACCACCTTGTTCTTCACGGCCTTTTCCACGGCCCTCTTCCTCCTGATCAACAAGAACAAGCTCCCCTCCTACCTGGGCAGCTCCTTCGGCTTCATCGCCCCGATCACCGCGGTCACCACGGCCCACAAAGGCCTGGCCGTGGCCTCCTTCGGGATCATGGTGACCGGTGCCCTCCTGCTCCTGATCGGTGTCATCGTCCACTTCGCCGGTGCCAAATGGATCGACATGATCATGCCGCCCGTGGTCACCGGTGCCATCGTGTCGATCATCGGCTTCAACCTCGCCCCCTCGGCATGGAACAACTTCAAGTCGGCCCCCCTGACGGCCCTGGTCACCCTGGTGGCGGTCATGCTCATATCGGTTCTCTTCAAGGGCCTTATCGGTCGACTGAACATCCTGCTCGGCGTCCTGGTGGGGTACGTCTTCGCCATCACCCAAGGCCAGGTGGACTTCCGGGCCGTCGAAGAGGCGGCCTGGATCGGCCTGCCCCGGTTCCACACGCCCCAGGTCGATATGAGTGTCCTGGCCATGTTCATCCCGGTCGTCCTGGTCCTGGTGGCCGAGAACATCGGCCACGTCAAGTCCGTCTCCCTGATGACCGGCCGCGATTACGACGACCAGATCGGCACGGCTCTGATCTCCGACGGCCTGGGCACCTTCTTCGCCGGGCTCGGCGGCGGGTCGGGCACCACCACCTATGCCGAGAACATCGGCGTCATGGCCGCCACCAAGGTCTACTCCACTGCGGCCTACTGGTGCGCTGCGGCCTTCGCCTTCCTGCTCAGCCTCTGCCCGAAGTTCGGCGCGGTCATCAACACCATCCCCACGGGCGTCCTGGGCGGGGTCACGACCATGCTCTACGGCATGATCGGCATGCTGGGCATCCGCATCTGGGTGGAGAACAAGGTCGACTTCGGCAAGTCCGTCAACATGACCGTCGGCGCCATCGTCATGATCGTCGGTATCGCGGACTTCACCTTCGCGGTTGCCGGCATCAGTTTCAACGGCATCGCCATCGGCTCGGTCGCGACCCTGGTCATGTACCACGGCCTCAAGGCCATCGGGCGCTGGAGGGGGACCATCGACGGCGATGACTACATCCATGAGGACCAGCCGGCCCAGGCCCAGGAGACAGCGGGGAAGCACTGACCTTCAGGACCTATCGTCGCCGACGGTCATCGGCATAGGGGTGCGCCCCTGCATGGATTCGGGTCCACCCCGTGTCAGGCGTGCAGGGGCCGCGTCGCATAGAAGGCGACGGCACTGGAGGCGGCCACGTTCAGGCTGTCCACCTGGTGACTCATGGGAATGCGCACCGTCAGATCGCAATGGGCGATGGTCTGCCTGGACAGTCCGTCACCCTCGGTACCGAAGATCAGGGCGAGCCTGTCGATATGCCCGGGATCCGTACTGCCGGATCGGGGGAGGAGACGGGCGGTCAGATCGTCCAGGCTGATCGAATCATCACTCAGGGCCATTGCGGCGGTCGTGAATCCCAGTCGGTGCAGATCCTCCAGACCCTGAACCGGCCAGTAATGCCTGTCATCCCCGCCGATCCTGGTCCAAGGCACCTGGAAGACGGTCCCCATGGAGACCCTGGCGGCGCGCCGATACAAGGGGTCCGAGCAGGAGGGGGTCACCAGGACGGCATCCACACCCAGGGCGGCCGCCGAACGCATCAGGGCCCCGATGTTGGTGTGGTCGACGATGTTCTCCATGACGGCCACCCGTCTGGCATCCCTGCAGACCTGATCGACCGAGGGGAGGGGCCACCGGCGCATGGCGGCCAGGGCGCCCCGGTGGAGGCGGTATCCGGTTATGGCCCTCAGCTGCTCAGGACTGGCCACATAGACCGGTACATCGGGGCCGAAGGAGCCATCGACCTGGTCGAACAACCCGCCCATGCCCTCCAACCAGGGTTCCTCCACCAGGAAGGAGATGGGCTCGACACCGGCATCCAGGGCCCGGGTGATGACCTTTGGCGACTCGGCTATGAAGAGCCCCTTGGCCGGTTCCAGCCGGTTCCGAAGCTGGAGCTCGGTAAGGTGGGTGTACGCCTCGATACGGTCATCATCGATGGACCCTATGGGTATCGTGCGCATCCTCGTCTCCTTCCCCTAGGTGGGGATGTCCCCGGCGGCATCGATCACCTGTCATCCGGCCCGCACGCCACCCTGCAGGCTCCATGTCCGGCGGCGAACCACCGGCCTGAGGAGGGGAGGGCGAGAATCGGACATGGCGGAAGGGGAAACCCATCTACCGAAAAGGCACCATCGTGACGGAATCATCCCGATGGTGCCCAATCCGTGTCCGGAACGGGAGTTGAACCCGTACGCCTGTATAAAATAGGCACTAGCACCTCAAGCTAGCGCGTCTACCATTCCGCCACCCGGACAGGTGCGCTTTCGCAACAGAGGAAACTATAGCATCTTTGGGCCGATTTTGCATAGGGGGCAAGGGTTGCGTGTCGTTGGGTCCGGGCCGGGGCACGAGGCCGACATCTCCCATACGCCGGTTTTCGCCCGGCGACGCTAGCCTGAAAGGCATGACCGCACCGCTCTTTCTCTTGGACCCGGAACGGGACGACACCCCCCTGGCCAGTGACGAACTCCACACGGGATGGAAGCTCAGGCTTCCCCAGCATGTCAGACGTCATGCCATCCGATCGATGAGGTTGTCCCAGGGCTGTGAAATTCAACTGTCGGACGGGCAGGGGCTCAGGCTCCGGGCCACCATCAAGGATGTCGAAACAGGCTTGGTCGAGGTCACCGCCGTCGGGCGGGAGAATGCGCCTGACGTGTCCCTGATCCTGGTTCAGGCCCTGGCCAAGGGTGGTCATGATGAGGATGCCATCGATATGGCCACCCAGATAGGGGTCGACAAGGTGAGACCCTGGCAGGCGGATCGGTCCATCGCCAAGTGGAAGGAGGGTCGGACCGATCGCAAGTGGCGCCAGGTCCTCGATGCGGCCACCGAGCAGTCCAGACGGGCCATGACACCAGAACTCCTTCCGGTCCTGACCAGCAAGCCCCTGGTTAGGGACTGTCATGAGGCGACCGGACGGGGAGACCTGACTGTTGTGCTTCACCAGGACGCGACCATGGACTGGGAGGATGTGGAGCAGCGGGCCGCAAGCCTGGATACCGGCAGATGCGTGCGTGTCATCATCGGTCCTGAAGGTGGGATCGGCATGATGGAGGTCCAGGAGATGGTCGAGGCCGGGGCGGTGGCCACGGCCCTGGGTGGAAACATCCTGAGGGCTTCTACGGCTGGCCCCGTGGCCCTGACCCTCCTGGCACGGGCCCTCGGGCGGTGGAGGTGCTGATTCTCGGTTGTCCGGCTTCAATCCGGGCGAAATATCTGACAAGAACCATATGATGGTTGGTAGTGAATCTCAATCGTGAAAGGTCTGACCAAGGAGCGGGTATGAGTGATTCAGAACATGGTGACGGCTGCATCTTCTGCAAGATCATCGCGGGTGACATTCCCAGCCAGAGGGTCTATGAGGACGAAAGCGTCTATGCCTTCAAGGACGCCAACCCCAAGGCCAAGGTCCATGTTCTGATCGTTCCCAGGCGCCATTACGCCAATGTGGCCGAGCTGGCCAAGGCCGATCCCCGGACCCTGGCCCACATCGTCGAGGTGGCCCAGTCCATCGCCGACCAGGAGTTCCACGGTGCCTACCGACTGATCTTCAACTCCGGAGAGGATGCCGGCCAGTCCGTCTTCCATGTGCACGCCCATGTCATGACCGGGGAGGTCCTGCCCGAGTGACTGCTGCTGAGACGACAGAGGGGATGACGTGGCGGTAACGACACGAAGCCTGGATATTCCATCGGAACTCGACCCCGTCCTCGTCCTGGGGCCGGGCGACGCGGTGATGGACCGAATCGAACGCGCCTTTCCGCATGTGAACATCCTCATCAGGGGGAACCGGATCATCCTGACCGCCACCAACCCCCTAGGGGACAAGGAGGCCGGCCAGGTCTACGACCTGATCGGGGAACTGGTCCAGGCCGCCTACCAGGTGCCCATGGATGCCGAAGAGGTCGGCAAACTCCTGGACCACCGGCGGATGGGTAATCCCTTCCTGACCGGAGCAGTCATTGCCGCATCCGGGAAGGACCAGGCCCTGCCCCAAGGTCGTCATGTGGCCACCTACGCCGATTCCGGCACAGACAAGGGTCATCGCCATGCCGGAATCACCGGTGCGTCTCCTCGAGTTCCGGATAACAGGGCAGATAACCTGTACGAGAGGCATTCGGAAGCCGCGGAACCCGATTGGAAGGAGGAAACCGGTATCACAAGAGAGCGAATGCACCAGGGCAAGGAGTCGGAGGCCGATGACCGTCACCTGGAACCGTATGAGGATGACCAGGACGAAAGCAGGCACCGGGCGGCCCTTTCGTCGGCAGTGGCCATGAGGACTCCTTTGACTTACGCTTCCAAGGGCCCCATCCGTCCCAAGACGGCAGGTCAGATGGCCTATGTCTCTTCTATGCAGACCCATACGATCACATTCGGAATCGGGCCTGCGGGAACAGGCAAGACCTACCTGGCCGTGGCCAAGGCGGTTCAGACCTTCCAGACGAAGCAGGTCAGCCGCATCATCCTGACACGCCCCGCAGTGGAGGCGGGCGAGAGCCTGGGCTTCCTCCCGGGTACCCTGAATGACAAGGTCGATCCCTACCTACGCCCCCTGTACGATGCCCTCTCCGACATGCTGGGTACCGAACGGATGCACCACTACCTGAGCAATGAGACCATCGAGGTGGCCCCACTGGCATACATGCGTGGCCGCACGCTCAATGACGCCTTCGTCATCCTGGACGAGGCCCAGAACACCACCCGTCAGCAAATGAAGATGTTCCTGACCAGATTGGGGTTCAACACCAAGATGGTCATCACCGGCGATATCACCCAGGTCGACGTGGGACTGCCGGCCTCGGGACTGGCCACGATCGAAGAGATCCTGGGAGGGATCGATGACATCGCCTTCGTCCATCTGGAGGCGGGGGACGTGGTCCGCAACAGGTTGGTGGGCAGGATCGTCCGCGCCTACGACAAGGCGGCGGCCAGGCAGCGCGGAAGGTCGGGGCGGGAATGAGTGTGGAAGTCACCAATGAGACCCAGTGGGAGATCGATGCCAGGACCTTCTCGGACCTGGGTATCTGGGTCCTGGACCAAATGCAGGTCAGCCCCCAGTCCGACATGACCATCATCTTCAACGACCCGGATCCCATGGCCTCCCTGCATGAGCGGTGGATGAACCTCCAAGGTCCGACCGACGTGATGAGCTTCCCCATGGATGAGCTCCGCCCGGGCGATGGAAGCCGGAAAGTGGAGGGAATCCTGGGCGACATCGTCATCTGCCCCTGGGTGGCCGCCCAACAGGCCCAGGCCGCCGGGCATTCGGTCATGGAGGAGATGTTGCTCCTGACCATTCACGGCACCCTTCACCTCCTGGGGTATGATCACACCACCAAGGCTCAGGAGGGGCAGATGTTCGGCCTTCAGCGCCAGCTCCTGCTCACCTTCCTGGCCTTGCGACAGGGGCCCATGGGTGAGGCCACCCTGCCTGCCGGAGCCTTCAATGCCCTGGAATCCTACGAAGACAGTCATGAATCCGGGCATGGACCGGGCACGGGTATGGTCGGCCACAGGGGCCGGTCATGAATCCGAAAGAGGAGTTGCAATGACCAGCCGTTCGATCCTGATGCTGATCGCCATGGCACTGGTGGTGCTGATCCTTATTGGTCTCTCCCTGGTCCTGGCTGCAGCCGAGGGCTCGGTGACCAGGGTGACCAGATCCAGTCTGAACAACCTGATCCTGGGTCTGCAGACCGACCAGGATTTGAGCCAGTTCTCCAGGATGAAGCGGATCGACCGGATCCACAAGGCCCAGAAGCTCATCTCCCAGCGCCAGGCCACCTCCAGTGGATGCGCCTATTTCCGGGTCATCTGTGACATCCTCATCGGTCTTCTGGTGGGGGGCATGACCCAGGTGGCCGGCTTCCGAATCTGGGAGCAGGTGGTCTGTGGCCTGGTGGCCGCCGTCCTGGTGGCCGTCATCTCAGTCACCATCGGACCCAGGAGAAATGGCACCAGACAGCCTCTGGAGATCCTGCTCAGGTATGTGCGGATCATATCGATCGCGGTCCGTCTGACTCCTTTCAAGAAGCGGCGCAGGATTAATTCCTGGTCCAGGAGCTCCCGGCGGAGTGACCTCTCGGATGACGAAGAGCTGGAGAAGATTCAGATCGAGCAGGGCAGGGCCATGGTCGACCAACTGGTCGAGGCCGGCGCTTTCGATCCCGAGATATCGGAGATGATCAAGAACGTCCTGACCCTCTCCACCACCCTGACCCGTGAGATCATGGTTCCCAGGACCGACATGATCTGCATGGGGAAGGACACCAGCCTGGAGGCCGCCCTGAAACTCTTCTCCCGGTCCGGTTTCTCCAGGATTCCGGTCATCGGCGAGGACATGGACGACCTGATCGGCGTGGTCTACCTGAAGGACGTGGTCAGGGCCATCTCCCTGGGTAGGCAAAAGGACCAGGGGCCCATCGCCTCCATCGTTCGCAAACCGGTCCTGATACCCGAATCCAAGCCCGTGGATGACCTCTTCCACTACATGCAGAAGTCCCGTCATCATTTGGCGCTTGTGGTCGATGAGTATGGCGGCATCGCCGGTCTGGTCACCATCGAGGATGCCATCGAGCAGATCGTGGGTGAGCTGGAGGACGAGCATGACCGGGTCCAGCACAACCAGCCCAAGCAGATCGGACCCCACACCTGGAGTCTGCCCGCACGTACCTCGATAGCGGAGCTGGAGGAGCTTTTCGAGATCGATATCGACGAGGATGACGTGGATACGGTCTACGGACTCCTGACCAAGCTTCTCGGCTCGGTTCCGGTCGAGGGGTCTTCCGCGGTGACCAGAGGCATACGATTGACGGCGGCTGATGCTGTCGGTCGCCGGAAGAAGATCGCCACCATCATCGTGGAGCCGGCGGATGACTCGGACATCACCCTGGACGAGGAACCCGCCAGTCAGGACCCGGACCAGGAAGGTCCGGACAGTGGCCAGGAATGAAGACAAGGAAAAGCGGTACATGACACACATACGCACCAAGGGGACCACCCCCGGTCAGAACCATACCGACCCTGAGGGCGGCGATTCCTGCCAAGGCTCCCAGGACCAGCCCTACCGCTCAGGTTTCGTGGCCGTGGTGGGAAGGCCCAACGTGGGCAAGTCGACTCTGATGAACGCCCTGGTGGGCAGGCCCATCGCCATCGCTTCATCCAGGCCGGAGACCACCCGCAAGGCCATCCGGGGTATCGTCACCGACCCCGATGCCCAGCTGGTCCTGGTCGACACCCCTGGTATCCACCGCCCACGGACCCTCCTGGGCCAGCGTTTGAACGACGTGGTGGAGGCCTCCCTCTCAGACGTGGATGCCATTGCCTTCCTCCTGCCCGCCGATCAGACCATCGGCCCCGGCGACAAGAGGATCCTCAGCCGGCTCAGGTCCAACTTCGCCAAGAAAGACCAAGCCGGAAAGTGGCACTGGCGCAAGCCTCTGATCGCGGTGGTCACCAAGATCGACCGCCTGGACAGGGAGGAGCTGGTGGCCAAGCTCATCGAGGTCTCCGACTTTGCGGACTTCGATCAGATCGTGCCGGTCAGTGCCGTGAGCGAGGACAACGTCGATGAGGTCAAGCAGGTCCTGATCGACGCCATGCCGGTCGGGCCGCAGATGTATCCGGCAGGCCAGCTGACCGAGGAACGTCCCGGGGACATGATTGCGGAGTTGGTCAGGGGGGCCTTCCTGGAGGAGCTTGACGACGAGCTGCCCCACTCCCTGGCTGTGAACGTCGACTCGATCGAGCCGGCCGAGGATGGGCACAAGGCACAGGTCCATGTCTCCATCTATGTGGAGAGGGACTCCCAGAAGCCCATCATCATCGGCCATGGTGCCGAACATCTGGTCCGGGTCAGGAAGAAGCTGAGGACTGCCGTCAATCGCACCCTGGGTCAGAAGGCCGCACTTGATCTCCACGTCAAGGTGGCCAAGAACTGGCAGGGGGACCCCAAGCTCCTCCAGAGGCTCGGCTTCTGAGGGGGAGGTCCTGCTGATTGGCGGCACAGCCTATGTCTTGATCGGGATAACCGTTTCATGAACTTCTGCGGTCGCCGAGCGATCCTGCTCCATACGGGAGGTATAGGCGATCCTTAGGGCCCCTTTCCTGCTGGATGAGCAAATCCGGTCGCATACGAGGAAGGGGTCGGCATTGCCCAAGGATTCCACTCACTGGGAAACAGGGATTCGAGGTATCAGGGAACTACGCCATTCATCATGAAACAACGTTTCGACTCATCCGGAAACAAGATGACAATGTGTCCACTGACGTACCGGTCGACAATGTGTCCTCGCTTGCAATCATATAATCAGCTGCACCAAGAGCAGCCACAGATGACAGCCGCTGTTCAGCATGCATCCGCACCCTTGAGCAAGGCAAAAATGACGTAGGGGAGCGGATTCCCTTTGCGGTACCAGCGACTATGTGTCTAGGATACAGGCAATACGCGGAAGGAACCATCTCTGCAGTGGCGAAGGGACATGATCAGTGGAACGATCTCGAATTGATCCGGATACTGATGATATAACGCTGATCAAGATGGTGGCCGCCGAAAATGAATCTGCCTTTGAAGCACTGTACAACAAGTATGCCCATACCGTCCAAGCTTTCATTTCCCTGCGAACATCCGGCGACGAGGATGCCAGTGAAGCTTTTGCCGACACGTGGCTGGGGTGCTGGCGTTCCTCGAAATCCTTTCGCGCGGAAAGCCGGGTTCTTACCTGGATACTCAGCATTGCACGACGACAGATATATATGAAATGTCGCAAGCCAAGGCTACCCGACCAAATGGATTCGGAGGAACTCGACTCGATAGCCGATGATCGTCTGGAACCTGCAGAACTCGTCAATAGGGATCTGATGATGGAAACAATACGGGAGAAGATTGATGCGCTCCCAAGGGAAATGGCATACACGGTAACCCTGGCCTGGCTCCACGAGTTATCCTATCCGGAAATTGCCTCACTGCTTGACATTCCGGTTGGGACCGTGAAGTCTCGTCTTGCTCGCGCAAAACAGATCCTGCGTCCGCAGCTGACAGCCCTCGCTTCAGGCAGCGGCCAACGACTGCAAAGCCGGAGAGGATGAAGGGGAAATGATGGCAACTCAAAACAAGAGCTCAGACCCAGTCACAGAAGATTACCGGGATGAAGTTCAGGAGGTGCTTCGGGAAAACGAGCAGCATGCCCAGCCACCGGTTCCAGCATTCACCAGCGTGATGAAGGCAATCTACCAGGAGCCGTCGCTGGCCGCAGAACAGCCGATACCATTCAAGCGTCGAGTACGTTCCTGTGGGCAACTTGTTCGGGCCCAATTGAACCTTCTGCCCCGATATATCATGCTGATAGAAATTGTGATAGCAGCGGGCGCTGTTGTGATCAGCAGCGTTTTGCATGGTGCACGGTACGGTGGCCTCGGTCTGCATATATTGTCAAATCTGCTCATGCTGAACATGGCGCTGACGGTAATCCTGGTTTTTTCCGTTAGGGATGATCGCGAATTGATGCTCAGTATGCCTCTCGGACCTCAGGTCGTAGTAGCTACCAGGCTGTTGCTGGCCTTTATTTCCAATATCGTCGTCGGGGGTGCAGCCTTATTGGTCGCCACTGCAATCAACCCGGTAATGAGACCCCTACCAGCCATTACCCAAGTGATAGCCCCTGCAACCCTCCTGGCGAATATTGTGGCCCTTCTCTGCATATGGCAATACTCTTGGGTGGCGCTGCTCCTGGGGGCACTTGCACCATTAGTGAGAACTCTGCAAGATCTCGGGCCATCATTCCTCCTGCCGGCATGGGTCGATTCGGCACCCTCTACAACCGCTGCCTGGGCAGGGATCATCCTCCTGGCAACGGGACTCCTAAGCGCTGCCATCTTTACGGCCCCTCTTGCCTGGCATGCCCAACTCGCCGATGGGGATAAGAACTGTTGAACCTTTTGATCCACTCTCGCTACTAACTGAATAGACGGGACAAGTTGCAGGTAATGTCCGGCGACGGCCCGTGGCCAAAACCAGATATGGAAGAGGTGGATGAGGTTGACTTTCGCAGGTATGCAGCTCAAAAGGTTTTCCCTACCGGCGGTACTGCCTTTCATGATGACCTTGGGCATTCTGCTTACGGGCATCTTACTGGAGGCAATCTGTTCGTTGAGCCGCATAAGGGTGGTTATGATGGCTCTCACTCAGGTGCCGATGATCACTTCCGGTATATGTACGGCTTGTGTGCTCAACGGCGACCCACTCGTTGAGCTCTCTGAGTCGACTCCAAGTGGATGGCGGAAGGTTCAAGCAACCAGGCTGCTTATCATCACCGGGGCATTTCTCATCGCCACGGCGCTTCTTTTTATCGGCTTGCATATGCTGCGACTATGGCCACGTGACCTGGGGTGGGTGAGCATGATTACCCCGGTCGGCGGTATTCTCATTGTCAATTGTCTGGTTTTCCTTATAGCCGTACTCACCATGTCCATGCCAACGTCGTCGCTGGCCTCCATTGCCGTCTGGCTGTTTTTATGTTTGATATGGGATCCGTACATCACCGATCCGGTCCGGCAACGACTCGTCCCGTTGACCATTGCAGCAGCATGCGCAATCTTCGGTTGGAACGTGTGCGGTGATTCAGAACGCAATGCACTCAAGGTGGCAGACCTATGAGAACACTCAGCCTTTTACACATCACACTGCTGATGGTTTATCGACGAAAAGCCTTGTGGATAGCCAGCATACCGCTGGCGCTCTTCGCCCTCTTTCTGGCCTATGCCTCTCCCATGTCACCCGGACTCAACAAAATACAGGGTCTTGTCTTTACCGGACAGGTTCTTGCCATATTCACCTCGTTGGCATATGCGGCATCGTTCAGCAACCTTATGACTGCCGGCAAGCGAGCAGGTATGGACGAACTTGAATCCACCTCCGCCTTACCGATGGCTGTCATCCGCTTGGCTCAAGTCCTGGGGGCCTGGGGTATTTGCATATCATCTTCCCTGTTTATCCTTGTATTGATCGCGGTCTATCAAGCCTTCCACGGCAACGGTGAGGCGATAATCAGGGCCCTGGCGGTAGTGCTTGTCATACTCTCACCATCAATTCTGATTGCTACGGGGATATCCGCCCTGCTGGGAGCCCTGTTACCCACAGTCCCAGCCCGAATTCTTGCCGTCCTGGTATGGGCTTGGCTGGCCTTCCATACCCCTCTCTTACCACTTCCAACGCTCAATGGCGGCCCCCTGTCGGTCATTGGCGATCCCATTGCTCAGGGATGGTTCCATACCGATCCTGTGTACTCACCAACGAACGGCGCCTTTACCGTCCAATCAGGGTTCCTATCCCTGCTCTGGCAGGGGAGTATTATCGTCATCCTCTTCACCGGTGCAAACATGGCCTCCAACCACATACAGGTTCGGTCCGACCGTCTACTGACGTTGAAAGGAAATTCCTCGCATGTTTATCTCCATTGATCATCTGACAAAGGATTTTCGTGGGAGACCAGCCGCTTTAGATAACCTGACGGTTGACCTTCCACAAGGCATGATAGGGCTTATTGGACCGAATGGTGCCGGCAAAACAACCCTCATGCGTATTCTCACAGGAATAATCAAACCGTCCAAGGGCAAAATCCTTATTGATGGACAGGACCTGTCCACTCCGGTCAATAGGCGTATTCTGAAACGAAACCTGGGTTATCTGCCACAGAACATCACCCCGTATGACAATCTGTCCCCGCTTGAATTCCTTGACTATATCGGCATCCTGAAAATGATCGACGACAAACGCGTTCGGCAGCAGCAGGCACACACCCTCCTGGAACAGGTGGGATTGGAAGACGTGATGAGCCAACGTATCGGGGGGTTCTCCGGGGGGATGAGGCGGAGGGTGGGAATCGCACAGGCCCTTATGGGTGATCCCCGGCTGCTTGTAGTCGATGAGCCCACAGCGGGGCTGGATCCTGAAGAGCGCATGCGGTTCCGCACTCTCCTTGCTCAGCTGGGGCAGAATCGAACCGTTATCCTCTCCACCCACATACTCGATGATGTTGCGCAAACCTGCCCCTGGGTATGTGTATTACGCTCTGGACGCAGGCAGTATGACGGACCGACACAGGGGCTGATCCATGAAGCCGACGGTCACACCTGGATCACGCCACCCATCGCGGCCCCACCGGATGCTGCCACGATCATCAACGCCGAACCCACACCAAACGGGACAAGGTACCGCATAGTTACCGATACCCCGCCCGCAGGTTCCGTAGAAACTGCGCCCAACCTCGAGGATGGATATATGGCTTTGGCCAGGGAACACTAGATACCGTCGATTACTCAGCAAAATCAATATTCAAGTATGAAAGTGCGTCGAATACACATGAAGCGAATCAAGCAGAGCATCAAGGCCCTTCTCCTTATATGTGCCACAACCACGCTGACCGTGGGGGTTGGAGGCTGCACTGATGGCATGAGTCATCCTGAAGAATATCCCGCTGATGGAAGCAACAAGGTTGCAGCTACCAGTAACCCACAGACAATTTCAAAAGAGGATCTGGGGCACACATGGCCCCTGAAGGTAGATGAAGGCACCGTGTCATGCGAGCACAGCAGGCAGGGAGACCCCATCCTCCGCTTTACCACTCCGGATGGCGTACAGTACGCACTTAACCAGGTGCCAGGCAATGAAAATCTAACCAACATCTCAACATTGAAATCAGATGACAGTAAGTCTGTAGGAACTCTGATGAGTTTCGCATTCTCAGTCTGTGACCTGCCAAAATAAACTGGTGTAACAAGGCCCGGCATGTAGCCCTTCCGGACAGCATGCCGAATCCCAAATAACCTACCGGATTGTGCATCGGGATGAACTGTTGTTTCATGGCATAGGATGATGTGCACGGTCGATATCAGGCACGTGCGATTGCCGGTCGCTGCCTCTCACCGCCGGGGAGGGTCACATCATGTTCTCCAACAATGAAATCCAGGCCCGAAATGTCAAGGACCACCAGGTCACCAAGGCCGACAACCGGTTTTTCCTAGCCGGCTGTCGGCCTTTCTCCGGTATCGTGAGGAGGGCCTGCTAACGGCGGACCGCATTCCCCTTCTTGGAGACGTACATCCTGGTGTTGAGGAGGTCGGTGTAGCGCTTGATGACCTTGGGGCGTATCACCTTCATGGAGGGGGTCATCAGGCCGTTCTCCTGGGTGAACTCCTCGGGGAGGATGATGAACTTACGGACCGATTCAGCCCGGGATACCCCCTCGTTGGCCTTGTCGACATGTTCCTGGACCTCGGCCCTGACCACGGCGTTCCCGGCGGCCTCCTGCATGGACATGTTCTGGTCCAGCCCCTTGGAGGCCAGCCAGGGCCTCAGGGCGGACTCATTCAAGGTCACCAGGGCCGAGATGAAGGGCCGTTTATCGCCCAGGACCAGGGCCTGGGAAACGATCTCGGACCTCTCGATGATCTCCTCGATGGGCCTGGGGGAGACGTTCTTGCCGCCTGCCGTGATGATCAGGTCCTTCTTCCTGCCAGTCAGGTAGAGGAAGCCGTCGCGCGAGATTCGACCCAGGTCACCGGTGGCATACCAGCCATCGGGGGTGAAGGAGTCCTCGGTTGCCTGGTCGTTCTTATGGTAGCGGTGGAAGACGCAGGTCCCCTTGATCTGCACCTCGCCGTCCTGGGCGATACGGATCGTGAACCCGGGGAAGGGGATGCCCACGGAACCCTTGTGGTAGGGGGTCCCCAACGGGCTGAAGGCGCAGGGGGCCGTGGTCTCTGTGAGGCCGTAACCCTCGTAGACCGGTACGTTGGCGCCACGGAAGAAGCCCAGGAGCTGGGGGTCGAGGGGGGCGCCACCGGAGACGATCCACTTGGCCCTGCCGCCCAGGACCTGCCTGAGGGAGTTGTAGACAATCGGATCGTACAAGGCCCTGCGCATGGCATCGCTTCTGGTCGGCCACCCCTGAACGGAGATGTCGGTCATGTACTTCCTTGCGGCCTTGGCGGCCCCGGAGAAGATCTTCCCCTTGGGACCATGGCCGGCCTTCTGGGAGGCGGCGTTGTAGACCTTCTCGAACACCCTCGGAACCCCGATGATGACCGTCGGCTTCGATTCCTGGAGGTCGGGGAGGAGGGTGGCCATGCCCGAGGAGATGTATACGTGCATGTCGCCGTAAATCACCCCGTAGCTGATGGCCCGGGCGAAGGTGTGGGCCTGGGGGAGGAAGAGGAGGATGGACCCTTCGGGGTCGTGGGTCAGGTTCGGGATGAAGGCGTTCAGGTTCCTGGCCAGTTGGCAGTAGTGCTCATGGGTCATTTCCACCCCCTTGGGGGCGGCGGTTGACCCGGAGGTGTAGACGATGGAGCAGAGATCGCCCTTCATGATGGAGTTGATACGCTCGTCCAGCTCTGCATCGCTGACCGACTCGCCATACGCCTGGAACTCCTGGAGGAGGCCTGATTCCAGGCAGGAGATCCGCTCCAGGGTGGGGCAGTCCTTCTCGGCCCCCTCGGCCTTTGCCCGCATGTCCGTGGTCTGGACGATCAGGAGGCGGGCATCGGAGTTGTTGACGATGAACCGGATCTGCTCGGCAGAATCGGTGTCGTAGATGGTGGCGATGACTCCACCGATGGATAGGACGGCCGCATCGATGATGTCCCACTCATAACTGGTTCGGCACATGAAAGCGACGGCGTCGCCTTTCTTGATGCCATAGTGGAGGAAGCCCTTGGCGGTCTTGCGTATGTCGCTCAGGACCTCCCTGCCGGTCCGGTATGTCCAGGCACCGTTCTCCACAAAATGGAGGACGGGCTTGTCCGGGGTGCGACGCGCGCGGTCTGCGTAGATGTCATAGATGGTCATGCCATCCGGGACCGGGCCCATGCCATCGGTCCTGGCCGTCATCAGACCCTGATCCAGGAAGGTGGTGGTGGCGTAGTCCGCCGACCAGAAGTGCCTGTTGGGTAGTCCTGCCTGGTCCTGCTCGGACGTTCGGCCGGTTCCGGCACCGTCTGCAGCGTTCGGATCCTCCGTCGGATCATCCTCATGACCCACACGGTGTGTCACGTAAGATTTGACCGATGATAGTAACGACACATTGACTCCTTATCGCAATCAGATACGACAAGGATACTCGTGGTCTAGGAAAAATCCGGCCCCGGCCTTCGTCTTTGCATCAGGCACCGGTGGTGGTATAGTGGCAGGGTTGCTTTGGCGAGGGAGACTCTCCGTCTCCGTAATCGACTCGGCGTGATTGTCTTCGACCTCCTTACCGGACGGCCCAGGAATCCGACGCGGCGATGCGCCAGGATCGGCCCTGGTCGGTCCCTCAATCAACCAAGGAGGAATGAGAATGCCCAATACCTTGAAGCTCAAGGGTGAAGTCCGCGACCAGTTCGGCAAGGGAGCTGCCCGCCGCATGCGTGTGGCCCGACAGATTCCCGCCACCATCTATGCCGGTGGCGCCCAGCCGGACTACATCAAGCTTCCCATGCGTGAGACCACCCTGGCCCTGCGCCGTGCCAACGCCCTCTTCAGCATCGAGTTCGACGGCAGGACCAAGATGGCCGTGGTCAAGGACGTTCAGCGGAACCCGGTCAAGCGCCAGGTCGAGCACATCGACTTCTATGAGGTCCGTGCCGGCGAGAAGGTGACCGTCGAGGTCCCCGTCTTCATCAACGGCGAGACCAAGGGTGCGGCAGTGGCCTTCATCGACACCCAGAACCTCCAGGTCCGGGCCGACGTATCGAACCTGCCCGAGCGTATTGACATCAGTGTCGAGGGCATGTCCGACGGTGACAGGATCCTCGCCAAGGACATCAAGCTGCCGGAAGGTTCCGAACTGATCATCGATGACCTTGAGGATTCCATCGTGACCGTCGAGATCCCCAAGGAGGAGACCCTGACCAACCCGGCCGAGACCGAGGCCGCCGTCCCTGCCGCTGGCGAGGGCGAGGGCGAGGGAGCGGCTTCCTCCGAGGAATCGGCTGAGTGAGCCCCCTTCGGACTTCTGCACCTTCGAGGGCCGGGTGGGCGCCTGTCGCTCCCCGGCCCTCCTGCCGTCCCAAGGCGGCCGGTAGAGGGGCCGGTCATAATGTGAAACGCAAAACTCCGCATCCGATCGGCTATGTCATAGTTCCCTTAAACGCCAGTCGCCATAAGCGCAGCGTCCAACAACCCAACCAGCAGTGAGAAGAAGTGGCAACAATGGCAGAGCAATCACATCACGAACCGGCAGTCCTGAGCAGGATGGCGGATTCCTTCCCGGTCGAGCCCAACGACCACCCGGCCACCGATGAAGAGCGGGCCAGGCTGATCGACAAGCCGGCCTTCGGACAGCTCTTTTCCGACAATATGACACACATGAGGTGGACCCGGGATGGTGGCTGGTCCGACCGGCGGGTCGAGCCCTACGGCCCCCTGGCCCTGAACCCGGGTGCCTCTGTTCTCCACTATGCCCAGGAGGTCTTCGAAGGACTGAAGGCCTACCACCATGGTGACGGTTCCATCTGGCTCTTCCGCCCCGATGCCAATGCTGAGCGCTTCCACAATTCCGCCAGGCGTCTGGCCCTCCCGCCTCTGGATATGGAGGACTTCCTGGGATCGGTGGCCGCCCTGGTCAGGCAGGACGCGGCCTGGGTACCCACCCGTCGTGAGTACACGCTCTACATGCGTCCCTTCATGTATGCCTCCGAGCCCTTCCTGGGCGTCCGCGCACCCCATGAGGTGGATTACTGCGTCATAGCCTCGCCCTCCGGTCCCTACTTCGCGGGCGGCGTCAAGCCGGTCAGCATCTGGGTCGAGGACAAATGGTTCCGCACCGGCCCCGGTGGCACCGGCTTCGCCAAGTGCGGCGGCAATTATGCGGCCTCCCTCCTGGGGGAGAACCGCGGCAAGGAGCACGGCTGCGAACAGGTCTGCTTCGTCGACGCATCCACCAGGACCTACCTGGAGGAGCTGGGTGGCATGAACATGTTCACCGTCCACAAGGACGGACACCTGGAGACCCCCAGCCTGACCGGTACAATCCTGCCCGGTGTGACCAGAAACTCCCTGATTCAGTTGGCCAAGGACCACGGCCGTGACGTGGTCGAGACCATGATCCGCCTCCAGGACCTTCTGGATGACATCAGGTCCGGCGAGGTGACCGAGGTTTTCGCCTGCGGCACCGCCGCCATCATCACGCCCATCGGCCGCTTCAAGTCGGAGGAGTTCGATGTCCAGGTGGCCGACGGCGGCTCCGGCCAGGTCACCATGGACCTGCGCAACGAGCTTTTGGGCATCCAGCTGGGTGAGATCGAGGATCCGCACAACTGGATGTGGAAGGTCTGCTGAGACTTTCCTCAATCGGACGGCGGGCCGGTATTCCGTAGAATACCGGCCCGCCGTTTTGCATGGTCGATCTTGGCCTGCCACAACCGGCATGTGGCGGACGGACCTTGGTTAGGCTTGGACCGGAAAGCAGTCGCCGGCACCTCCCGGCCGCATGGAAAGGCAGGGCATGAAGACCGTCTTGGAAGGCAACCTGATCTTCGTGGCCATCGAGTACCTGGGTATCTTCAGCTGCGGTCTCGCCGGTGGCCTGGCGGCGGTCCGGAGGCAGTTCGATATCATGTCCATCCTCCTGGTGGCCTGGATAACGGCCCTGGGAGGCGGAATCGTCCGTGACGTCCTCCTAGGTCTGGTCCCGCCCGTGGGGATCACCGACAAGGGATCGGTCCTGGCCACCATCCTGTCCGGCCTGGTCGTGGCCGTGGCCCATCCGGAGATCGACCGGATGAAGTGGCAGATGATCGTCTCGGATGCCATGGCCGTGGGTGCCTTCGCCGTCAATGGCACGGCCAAGGCCCTGGGCTGCGGGACAGGGGGGATGACCGCAATCTTCCTGGGGATGGCCACGGCTCTGGCCGGCGGCCTTCTGCGTGACGTCCTGCTCAATCAGGTTCCGGCGGTCATCCAGGACAAGCACTGGTACGCCCTGCCCTCCCTGATCGGATGCTTTTTGACCCTGGTGGTGGTGCGGCTCCGGGAGCGGGGGCTCTACACCACCCAGGTGGAGATGCTGTTGGAGCTGTCGGTCGTGGCTCTGGTCGTCGTCCTGCGGTTCCTGTCGGTCCGCTTCGACATCGTCGTCCCCGGGGCGGTCGAACGCAGCAAGGCCCACCTGCCCATGAGTGATGAGCAGATCGGCGCCGCCATCAGCCACATGCTGGGGGGCAGATCCGACCTGAAGGTGACCATCTCTTCCAGGCGGTCGACCCACCGGCGTGATGGGTCCAAGAAAAAAAGACCATCATCCCAGCGCTGAGGATGATGGTCCAGTAGGGCCGAAGCCCCGATAGGTCAGAGCGCGTTGATGGCGGTGGCCAGGCCGGACTTGCGGTTGGCGGCCTGGTTGCGGTGAATCACACCCTTGCCGGCGGCCTGGTCCAGACGACGGGCGGCGACCCGATAGGCGGCCTGGGCGGCCTCCCTGTCACCGGCATCCACGGCCGTGCGTACGGAACGTACGGAAGTCTTGATGGCGCTCTTGACCTCCTTGTTGCGCAGGTGTGCCTTCTCGTTGGTGATGACCCGCTTCTTCTGCGACTTGATGTTTGCCAA
The DNA here is from genome assembly GCF_945269915.1 of uncultured Bifidobacterium sp. Lineage (GTDB taxonomy): Bacteria > Actinomycetota > Actinomycetes > Actinomycetales > Bifidobacteriaceae > Bombiscardovia > Bombiscardovia indica. The sequence continues at coordinate 72,726 of NZ_CALYOY010000002.1, forward strand.
TGTTGCTCCAAACGATGTGTGTATCTGTACAGACAAGGCTACATATTAGCACGGGTCAAGGAAAAGAGGGGCTGGCCGGAAGGGCCACTCGCCCAGGGCATCGGCTAGAATCGGTAATCCAAACTGAGATAGGAGCACAGCCCGGTGGAGCATGTCAAGAATCAACCAGGATTCACCGACCAGTCGCTGATCCGCAATTTCTGCATCATCGCCCACATCGACCACGGCAAGTCGACCGTGGCCGATCGGATCCTGCAGTTGAGCGGGATCGTACCCCAGCGCGAGATGCACGACCGCTTTCTGGACAGGATGGACATCGAGCAGGAGCGGGGGATCACCATCAAGTCCCAGGCCGTCCGCCTACCCTGGGTCAAGGACGGCACCGAGTACACCCTGGGCATGATCGACACCCCGGGCCACGTGGACTTCACCTATGAGGTGTCCAGAGCCTTGGAGGCCTGCGAGGGGGCTGTCCTCCTGGTGGACGCCACCCAGGGCATCGAGGCCCAAACCCTCTCCAACCTTTATATGGCCCTGGACGACGACCTGACCATCATCCCCGTTCTGAACAAGATCGATCTTCCCTCGGCCGAGCCCGACAAGCATGCCGAGGAGATCGCCAACCTGATCGGGTGCGACCTGGACCAGGTCCTGCGCGTCTCCGGCAAGACGGGCGAGGGTGTGCATGAACTGGTAGACAGGATCGTCGAGGAGGTGCCGCCTCCCCAGGGTGATCCAAAGGCCCCGGCCCGTGCCCTGATCTTCGATTCGGTCTACGACTCCTACCGGGGTATCGTCACCTATATCCGCATGATGGACGGGGAGCTCAAGACCCGCCGAAAGATCCGGATGATGAGCCTGGGCACGGTCCACGACCCTATCGAGCTGGGCGTGATCAGCCCCGATATGATCCCGACCAAGGCCCTGGGTGCGGGCGAGGTGGGCTATGTGATCACCGGGGTCAAGGACGTCAGCCAGTCCAAGGTGGGCGACACGGTCACCGACGAAGCCCGTCCGGCGGATGAACCCCTTCCCGGCTACCAGGATCCCCAACCCATGGTCTATTCCGGGCTCTTCCCGATTGACAACGCCCAGTTCCCCGAGCTCAGGGATGCCCTGGACAAGCTCAAGCTCAACGATGCGGCCCTGGTCTATGAGCCCGAGACCTCCGTGGCTCTGGGCTTCGGCTTCCGCTGCGGCTTCCTGGGCCTCCTTCACATGGAGATCGTGACCGAGCGCCTGAGCCGTGAGTTCGACATGGATCTGATCGCCACGGCCCCGAATGTCACCTACCAGGTGACTATGGAGGATGGGACCGAGCTCCTGGTCAAGAACCCCAGTGAGTTTCCCGAGGGGAAGGTCAAAAAGATCACCGAACCGGTGGTAAATGCCGACATCATCACCCCCAAGGAGTTCATCGGGTCGGTCATGGAGCTCTGCCAGGACCACCGTGGCCAGATGGGGACCATGGAGTACCTGAGTCCGGATCGGGTGGAGATGCATTACACAATGCCCCTGGCAGAGATCGTCTTCGACTTCTTCGACCAGCTCAAGAGCCGCACCAAGGGGTATGCCAGTCTGGACTACCAGAGTGCGGGCAGCCGGTCTGCGGACCTGGTCAAGGTCGACATTCTCATCCAGGGGGAGAAGATCGACGCTTTCTCGGCCATTGTCCATAAGGACAAGGCTTACTCCTACGGGGTCATGATGACCAAGAAGCTGCGCAGACTCATACCGCGGCAGCAGTTCGAGATCCCCATCCAGGCGGCCATCGGGTCCAGGATCATCGCCCGCGAGACCATCAGCGCCCTCCGCAAGGACGTGCTGGCCAAGTGTTACGGCGGGGACATCACCCGTAAGCGCAAGCTTTTGGAGAAGCAGAAGGCCGGCAAGAAGCGGATGAAGATGCTGGGTCATGTGCAAGTACCCCAGGAGGCCTTCATCGCCGCCCTGAGCACCGAGCAGGCCACAGACCGTGATACCAAGGACAAGATTCGCGCAGCAGCCAAGAAGGAGGGCTGAGATGGGGGAACGGCCTCCTTTCGAGGTCTACATCCATGTGCCTTTCTGCCTGAGACGTTGCGGGTACTGCGACTTCAATACCTATACGGCCACCGACCTGGGCGGAGGGGCCAGCAGGAAGCACTACGCCGACCTGGCCATACGTGAGATGGAGCTGTCCAAGGCCTGGCAGGAGTCCCGAGGCATCGTCGAACCGGCCATCTCGTCCATCTTCTTCGGAGGCGGAACACCCACCATCCTTCCACCGGACGACCTGGGCCGCATGGTCCGGGCGGCCAGGGACCTTTGGGGACTGGAGGATGGGGCCGAAATCACGACGGAGGCCAATCCGGATACGGTTGACGCCGCGTATCTGGAGACCCTGATACAGGATGGGTTCACCAGGGTTTCCTTTGGGATGCAGTCGGCGGTTCCCCATGTACTGAAGACCCTGGACCGGACCCACACCCCCGCCAATGTGACCGCGAACGTCGAGACGGCCAGGGCCCTGGGTCTGGAGGCCAGCGTTGATTTGATCTATGGAACACCAGGTGAGAGCCTGGCGGATTGGCGGACCAGCCTGGAGGCGGCCATCGACCTGGGGGTGGACCATGTCTCGGCCTATGCCCTGACCCTGGAGCCGACCACGAAGATGGGCCGTGCCGTGGCCACCGGTCGTATGCCCCGACCGAACGATGACGACGAGGCCGCCATGTACGAGTTGGCCGATGACCTTTTGACGGGGGCTGGTCTGGACTGGTACGAGATTTCAAACTGGGCCCGGCCCGGACACGAGTGCAGACACAACCTGGGATACTGGCGCAATGTGGACTGGGCCGGGATAGGGCCGGGTGCCCACTCACACTATCTGTCCGTGGAAGCCGAACCGGTGAAGGCGGGAAGTACCTGTGAGGATGGAACAGGAGAAAGTGCCCTATCGCCGGGATTCCGCAGGACGCTTCCGGTGGAAGGCCGGGAGCATGTACTTCCGGAGTCGCAGGGGAAGGGGGATGCCGATCTTCCGAGCCCGTTCAAAATGAATTCGTATCCCCTGGACCCATGGTGGCAGCAATCCGTGCCCGGGGCAGAAGGGTTGACCCGTGCTTCGATTCGGTCCTGGGATATCAGACACCCCCGTGCGTGGGCCTCGACCATGCTGAGGGGGCTGATTCCATGGCAGGGTGCCGAAACGTTGACCTCTTCCCAGGACCTGGAAGAGACAGTCATGCTACGGTTGCGGATGCGTGAGGGCCTTGACCTGGAAAAGCTGGAGACCAGAACCGGTTTCCGTCCCAGTCCCGGAACCATCGACGACCTGATCAATCAGGGCCTCATCCATACGGACGGTTCACGTATCGTGGCCACCCGACAAGGCAGGTTGCTGAACGATCTGGTTATCGAACGGATCCTGGAATCAATCGACGCCTGAGGGATGGCGCTTGTGCTTATTGAACCCTGTCTCCGATCCGGTGATCGTCCATCCACTCGACTCTTCTAGAATCCATCGGGGCAAAGGCACACGAGAGGGAAATTGGTTCCATGGCGAATTCGCTCAGCAGTTTGGTTTACGCCGTCGGGAACCGTCTGCTGTACGTTCCGCTTCTGACCGGAGCCAGCGGAAAGGGTCGACCGATATGGGACGATGAGGACCCTGTTGCCAAGACCAGGAAGAGGCGGAGGAACCTGCGCGACAGGGAGAGGGAGAACCGGTTGGCCAACCCCTTCTCCTATACGGGGCTGACCATCCGTTTCATTGCCCTCTGCCTGGTCCTTGCTGCCAGTGCGGCCATTCAGGTCCGCTACAGTCTGGATTTCACTTCGCTCAGCGTCCTCAGGCCTTGGTTCCTGGCCTGTACGGGTATCAACGACCAGACCGGGGGTGTGATGTCCCTTCTCTTTTCCTGTGTCTCTGTGCCGTCTCTTTCCTGGTTCCGCCGCTCATCGTCCAGGCCTCCCGTAGACCCTGGGTTATGCACGTGTTCATCTTCTCCTCCACGTTGTATATGGGCGCACTCCTGGGTATCGTCGCAGCCAACCCCCTTCTGAGCAGGTACGGGGTGGCGGGAGGCGGGCCCGCGTCTTCACCCCTTGACCGGATCTATCTACACCCCTGGTATGCCCTCTCCCAGATACATCCTGATGGTGGTCATCCTGGTCTGGTGCCTTGCCGAGTTCCTCCTTATCAGGGTCGCCACCCAAGACCGATCCGCTGGAATGACGGTATTCACGTTCCAATGCCTCTATCTGTTCTCCCTGGTGGTGTTCGCCTTCATCTTCGGCCGCAGGTCGGAGGCCTCCCTGGCGGGCATGGTAGTACTCTGCATCGGTGCGGCCATGCTTCCCATGGATGCTTCCAAGGCCGTTGACATGGTCGGGCAGCGCAGGCATGGAGGGTGGCAGTGGTTGGCCGTCTGGGTCATCATCCTGGAACTGAACGTGGTCATACTTTCCTCGACCGGCCTTTTCTTCGCAAAGGTGGCCTCATGAAAGGGCATCGGTCTTCTTCGGTATACTATATCTGTCTGCTTCCGGTCTGTCTGAGCTGTTTCGCCGTGGCGGGGAGGATCATCACGACCATGCCGAAGGGCGGCACCGAAGTCACTAATTTCAATGACCAGGAGCTTCCGACCCTGCCCCTGACCATCCATGCGAGCCCAGGACAGCAGGTCAGGGTACACATCTTCAGCCTCTACCGACTGAAGGAATATACCGGGTATTCCATGAAAGGTGGCGTTCCCCAGACTGCCGATAGGCTCAAAACCCAGCAAGGTCACCGAGTTAATCGGGCAGGCCGTCACCAAGGTGGATCCGGAAGTGTTCGGACAGGGTGAACGACCTTTGTTCAGTGGTGCCTTATCGGTCCAGGAAGACGCCATAGATGCCCTCTTCTCGGACGAATGTCGTTCCCCGCGGAGGTTGTGCGAGAACTGGGAGGGATTCGACCGTCGGGAACGCATCCTCCGGTCGGTCAATACCGTTATTGCTGATCAGGAGTCAAGCTGAGCCATCCAACCCGTACTGCACGTCAAGGGTTCGGGAGACACGCTGACCGTGCGGGTGAAGGCCTGAGCCTACCTGATCATGGATGATGGAGGGGGGCCATTATTCACCGAAACCGGATTGATGTCCCATAGGATCACCGAAGACGCCAGGATCGGCCATGTCTTCACCCGTCGGCCCCTACCGCCGAGACAAGGCCTTTCGTCTTCACCGATTCCATGACATCCTGCGTGAATCCGGATGATTCCTCAGCCGTCATACCTGTAGAAACAGGTGATGAAACACGATGGGGTCTGGAAGTGATCGCCAGGTTCCCCGGTGATGCCCTGACCACTTCCTGGGTGTTGGATGCTGACCTTGTCGGACTCACCCTGACAAGAGATCAGGATGTCGATGTGCATGTGAGGAGCTCGAATGACCGTCGTTCCGATCACCTCCTCCCGACGATCGCCGCCAAGCCTGATTCGGACGGGCATATCAGGTTGGATCTGACCAAGCTGCTTGATGACGTCGTGGAGGGTCCGATTGCATTGGGCATCCGGTTCCAGGCAGATTTGCCGGATGAGGGGCCAGACCCTATCCTGCGACTCGATTCTACGATTGCACGGTCGGACGGCACCCAAGAGACAACGAAGACTGTACGGGTGTTCCACCGTGCCTCTGCCAAGCTCAAGTTCACGATGACGAACGATAGGGGAGTCGGTGAGTACCCGCCCATGGTCCTGAGGCTCAAGGACGATCAGGGTCTGTGGATGGTCTGGCATGAACATAGCGAGAGGTGGACCAGGTCGACCGATGAGGGGGATGCCACTGCGTTCACAACGGATGGCAAGGATGTCGGGGTTATCATTGCCTATTCCTGCCGCAATGTCCCGCCGGCCGCTATCAGGCGGCTCAGGACATCCAGGCCAGGGATGGCGATGCTCTGTCGGTTGATCTGGCACTGAAGGTTGGTGATCGAGGTGAGCTCTTGTCCGCCAAGCGTTCAGCAGGAACCGTTGGCGTCGACTATCATGCCGGCCCATCGAGGGGGGTCATTGTGGAAAATCACACTACCCTCTGGCAGGCGGGCTGGGGTCTGGCGCTCTATCTTACGGTCATCCTGGTCGTCTGCGGGTTCCTGTCTCATCTGATCCTGCCGGCTTTGTGCAGGTGCGTCAAGGAGATTGCGCTTGTACTCCACACACCTGCCGACAGCTGAGCGTAAGGACCGATCAGTGGAGATGGCCTGATTCCTGACAGGAATCCGCGAGCGGACCATTCCGGAGGAGCGAGGGCACCCGTCAGTACGGATGTCGAAGAGCCCTTGGGCGGGCATACTGACAAATCAGCGGCGAAGAATGGCGCAACACCTGCTCATGAACCCGCATCCGAAAAGTAACACGGATGTGATAATCGGATGGGTTATCCTATGAAGTCACTGTTACGTCGATGAGCGGGGCACCTGGAGTGCCCCCTACGCCACCTGTCCAAGAATGGGGTGATTGCGGTGTCCTTCCAGACTCCTCTTGATCTGCGCGTCCACCAGCCCCGGGGTCTCTATGACCCCGCAGCCGAGCACGACGCCTGCGGCATCGGAATGGTGGCCACCCTGAACAGGAGGGACGAGCGCAGGATCATCGACGAGGCCATTCAGGTCCTGGTCAACCTGGATCACCGAGGTGCCGTGGGTGCCGAGCCCAACACCGGCGACGGGGCGGGCATCATGATGTCCATGCCTGACGAATTCATGCGGGCCAGCCTTGATGTGGACCTGCCGTCGATGGGCCACTACCTGGCGGGCCTGGCCTTCCTGGACAGGGATCCGGCCAGGGCCTCCGAGCAGGAGCAGGCCATCGCCGCCATCGCGGCAGAGGAGGGGCTGGAGGTCCTGGCCTGGCGTGTGGTCCCTGCCAACCCTGACGGTCTGGGCCTCCAGGCCCTCTCCTCCATGCCCCTCTTCCGCACCCTGGTGCTCCAGGACGCCGACCAGGCCAGACGGGGGGGCCTCGACCTGGAACGGTTGGCCTATCGGGTACGCAAACGGGCCGAACATGAGGTGGGGGTCTACTTCGCCTCCCTCTCCTGCAGGACCATCACCTACAAGGGGATGCTGACCACCATGCAGCTGACCGGTTTCTTTCCCGACCTGCTCGACCCCGCCATGAAGGCAAGGGTGGCGATCGTCCACTCACGCTTCTCCACCAACACCTTCCCCTCCTGGCCCCTGGCCCAGCCCTTCCGGCTCATAGCTCACAACGGGGAGATCAACACCATCCAGGGGAACAGGAACTGGATGTCGGCCAGGGAGGGGCGTCTGCGCTCCGAACTTCTGGGCGACATGGAATCCCTTCTGCCCATCGCCACCCCTGGCGGCTCGGACTCGGGCACCTTCGACGAAATCCTGGAACTCCTCCATCTGGCCGGCCGTTCCCTGCCGCATGCCATCTCCATGATGCTTCCTCCCGCTTGGGAGAAGGACACTGACTTGGACCCCGACCTCAGGGCCTTCTACGAATACAACAACACGCTTATCGAACCCTGGGACGGCCCGGCCGCCATCGTCTTCACGGACGGGACACTGGTGGGTGCCCAGCTGGACAGGAACGGACTTCGTCCCGGCCGGTGGCAGGTCACGGATGAGGGGCACCTGGTCCTGGCCTCCGAGGCCGGGGTGCTCAACCAGACCCCCCAGGGCCACATCCTGCGCAAGGGGCGTCTGGAGCCGGGGAAGATGTTCCTGGTAGACACGGCCAAGGGCAGGATAATCCCGGACGAGGAGATCAAGCACCAGCTTGCCGGCCAGCATCCGTACCGCGAATGGGTCTCCCGGAACACGGTCCGCCTGGACGACCTGCCAGAGCGGGCCCACGTCAACCATTCCCGGGTCTCTGTCCAAAGGCGTCAGCGGGCCTTCGGCTACACCCAGGAGGACCTGAAGCTGATACTGGGACCCATGGCGCAGCGGGGGGCGGAGCCGATCGGTTCCATGGGCAACGACGCACCAATCGCCGTCCTGTCCAACAGGTCCCGGATGCTCTTCGACTATTTCACCCAGAAGTTCGCCCAGGTGACCAACCCGCCCCTGGACTGGGAGCGCGAGGAGGTCGTGACCAGCATCGCCTCGGCCATCGGCCCGGAGCCCAACCTCCTGGAGGACCTGCCCCACCATGCCAAGAAGATCAGGATCGACCTGCCCGTGGTCGATTCCGACCAGATGGCACAGCTGAAGCGCCTGGAGCACGCCAGGATCCTGGGCGGCTACTATAAGCCCCATCTGGTCAGGGGCCTCTACCAGGTGGCCGGGAAGGGCCCAGCCCTCAAGGAGCGACTGGACGAGATCTTCGATGAGGTGGACCATGCCATCGACCAGGGCAGCAATGTGCTGATTCTCTCCGACAGGGATTCCAACCATACCTGGGGCCCCATTCCCTCCCTCCTCCTGACCAGTGCCGTCCAGCACCACCTTCTCCGCCGTCATACCCGTACCCAGGTCTCCATGGCCGTCGAGGCCGGAGACGTGAGGGAGATCCACCACGTGGCCCTCCTCATCGCCTATGGTGCAGCCTGTGTAAACCCCTACCTGGCCTTGGAATCGGTGGAGAACCTGGCCAATTCCGGCTACCTGAGCGTCACCCCGGAGCAGGCTTCGATCAACCTGGTCAAGGCCCTGAGCACCGGGGTCCTCAAGATCATGAGCAAGATGGGCGTCAGCACGATCATGTCATACCGCGGCGCCCAGCTCTTCGAGGCCGTCGGGCTGAGTCAGGAGGTCATCGACCAGTACTTCACGGGGACCACCTCCAGGGTGGGCGGCATCGGTCTGGAGGAGATCGCCGAGGAGGTGGCCATCCGTCACCGGGTGGCCTATCCCAACCAGTGGACGGCCAGGCCCCACCGCAACCTGAAGACCGGAGGGGACTACAAGTGGCGTCGTACCGGCGAGAACCACCTGAACGACCCCCAGGCGATCTTCCTTCTCCAGCAGTCCACCCAGCGGGGTGATTACGGTCTCTTCAAGGAGTACAGCCGTTACGTCAATGACACCTCGAACAGGATCATGACCCTCCGTGGCCTGATGAAACTGGTTCCCAAACGTCAGCCGATCCCCCTGGACCGGGTGGAACCGGCCAGCGAGATCGTCAAAAGGTTCTCCACCGGAGCCATGAGTTATGGGTCCATCTCCCAGGAGGCGCACGAGACCCTCGCCCTGGCCATGAACAAAATCGGTGCCAGGTCCAATTCGGGTGAGGGTGGGGAATCCCAGGACAGGATCGATGATCCGAAGCGGACCAGCAGGATCAAGCAGATCGCCTCGGCACGGTTCGGGGTCACCAGCGACTACCTGGTCTCTGCCACAGACCTCCAGATCAAGCTGGCCCAGGGGGCCAAACCGGGGGAGGGCGGCCACCTGCCCGGGGCCAAGGTGCCCCCCTGGATCGCCGAGGTGCGGCGTGCCACCCCGGGTGTGGAGCTGATCTCACCACCTCCCCACCACGACATCTACTCCATCGAGGATCTGAAACAGCTCATCCATGACCTGAAGATGGCCAATCCCAAGGCCCGGATACACGTCAAGCTGGTATCCGAGTTCGGTGTGGGGACGGTGGCCGCAGGTGTAGCCAAGTGCCATGCCGACGTGGTTCTGATCTCCGGTCAGGACGGCGGAACCGGAGCGGCACCCCTGAACGCCATCAAGCATGCCGGGACCCCATGGGAGATCGGCCTGGCCGAGACACAACAGACCCTGATCATGAACGGTCTGCGAAGCAGGGTGGTGGTCCAGTGCGACGGTGAGCTCAAGACCGGACGTGACGTGGTTGTGGCCGCCCTTCTGGGAGCCGAGGAATTCGGCTTCGCCACCACGGCCCTCATGGTGGAGGGGTGCGTCATGATGCGCGCCTGCCACAAGAACACCTGCCCCCAGGGCATCGCGACACAGGATCCGGAGCTCCGTGCCAGGTTCCAGGGCAAGCCCGAGCATGTGATCGACTTCTTCATGTTCATGGCCGAGGAGGTGCGAGAAATCCTGGCCCGGTTGGGCTTCGCCACCCTTGAGGAGGCGGTGGGCCACGTGGAGTGCCTGAACCAGGACAAGGCCGTGGAGACCTGGAAGAGCCAGGGGATAGACCTGGCCCCGGTCCTCATGCAGCCCGGCCCCACCCCGGGCACCATCCTCCACCACACCGAGGATCAGGACCACGAACTTGACGGATCCATGGATACTGTTTTGATCGGGATGGCCCAGGCGGCCCTGGACCGGCGGGAACCGGTCAGAATCGAGGAGCCGGTAAGGAACGTCGACAGGACCGTCGGGACCATGCTGGGGTACGAGATCACCCGTAGATACCGGTCCGAAGGTCTGCCCGAGGACACGGTCGACATCACCCTGCACGGATCGGCCGGGCAGTCCGTCGGAGCCTTCATCCCACATGGGGAGACCATCCGTGTCTACGGTGAGGTCAACGACTATGCGGGCAAGGGACTCTCCGGCGGCTGCCTGGTGGTCAGACCCGAGGATGGGGTCCGGTTCGATCCCCATACCAGCGTGATCTGCGGGAATGTTGCGGGTTTCGGCGCCACCTCCGGGTCCATGTATGTGGCCGGGCAGGCCGGCGAGCGCTTCGCCGTCAGGAACGGCGGGGGCCGGTTCGTGGTCGAGGGTGTCGGGGACCATGGCTGCGAGTACATGACCGGCGGCACCGTGGTCATCCTGGGTCCGACGGGCCGTAACTTCGGTGCCGGATTCTCCGGCGGTGACGTCTACGTTCTGGATCTGGACATGGCCAGGGTCAACCCCAAGGCTGCCAAGGACGGGTCGCTGAAGTTCCTGGTTCCCGACCTGCAGGATGCCGAGGAGCTCTTCGGGCTGGTCAAGGCCCATGCCGAGCAGACCGGATCGGTCACGGCCCAGACCCTGGTCCGGAACTGGTCCACCTCCCTGCGCCGCTTCACCCATGTGGTCCCCAGGCAGTTCCTGGCCATGAAGGAGGTCATGGATCAGGCACGGCGGGATAGGGTGGACTTCAACGCACCCGGTGTCTGGGAGCAAACCTACGAACAGGTCACGGAAGGAGCCCGCTGACATGGCAGACCCCAAAGGATTCCTCAAGGTCCGCACCAGGCATGAACTTGCGGAGCGGCCCGTTGCCGAGCGTCTCCAGGACTGGAACGATGTTCACGCCGAGTCCGGTCTCCAGCCCTGGACGACCGAGCAGGCGGCCAGGTGCATGGACTGTGGCACCCCCTTCTGCATGACGGCCTGCCCGCTGGGCAACGTCATACCGGAGTTCAATGACCTGGTCAGCCAGGGAAAGTGGGAGGATGCCTACGACCGGCTTTCGGTGACCAACAACTTCCCGGAGGTGACCGGCCGCATCTGCCCGGCCCTCTGCGAGTCCTCCTGCGTCCTGTCCATCCACCAGCCGGCCACCATGATCAAGCTGGACGAGCAGACCATCATCGACCAGGCCTGGAAGTTGGGCCTGGTGCGGCCCAAGCCCCCGCAGCGCCTGACCGACATGACCGTTGCCGTGGTCGGTTCCGGCCCGGCCGGCCTGGCCTGCGCCCAGCAGCTGACCCGCGCAGGCCACACGGTCGTCGTCTACGAACGTGCCGATGCCATCGGCGGACTGATGCGGTACGGTATCCCCAACTTCAAGCTGGAGAAGTCCCTCCTGGACCAGCGCCTCCAGCAGATGGAGGCCGAGGGCACCCGCTTCCATACCGGTGTCGAAATCGGTCGTGACATCAGCTGGGATGAGCTGCGCTGCCGGTACGACGCGGTGGTCGTGGCCATCGGGTCCACGGTCCCCAGGAAGGTCGACCTGCCCGGTCGGAGCCTGGAGGGCATCCACTATGCCATGGACTACCTGCCCGGCCCCACCCGCGAACTGATGGGGAAGGAGCCCCTGCATCGAATCGATGCCGCAGGTAAGGATGTGGTCATCATCGGCGGCGGCGATACCGGGTCCGACTGCCTGGGAACCGCCCTGCGCCAGGGTGCCAGGTCGGTCACCGTACTGCAGATCAGACCCCGTGAGCCCATGGAGCGCCCCCAAAGCCAACCCTGGCCCATCTATGCGCGGCTCTACCAGAAGACCACCTCCATGGCAGAGGGCGGTACCTATGAGTACTGCGTGGACAGCCTGGAGTTCCTGGACAAGGAGCAGGTCCTGTCCTCCGCCGGCCTGGAGAAGGGTGACCCCAGGGCAATGGTCGACACCACCATGGCGCCTGCAGGATTCCAGGAGGACGGCCAGGGACATGTGAGGGGGGTCAGGATCGTCACGGTGGAGGAGGATGACCGGCACCGCCTGATTCCGGTCGACGGGACCGAGCGGGTCCTACCTGCCGACCTGGTTCTGATTTCCGTCGGATTCGCCCACCCCGAGACCCGGACCCTGACCGATCAGACCAGGGTCGATCTGGACCAGCGGGGGAATGTGGCACGGGACGATGGGTATGCCACCAACGTGGACGGCCTCTTCTCCTGCGGTGACGCGGGCCGCGGCCAGTCCCTGGTGGTCTGGGCCATTGCGGAAGGCCGGTCCTGTGCGGCCTCCGTGGACCGGTATCTGACCGGGGCCACGGAGCTGCCCGCTGCGATCGTGTCCTCCCAAGGCCCCATGGCTCTTCCTATCCCACGCTAAGATGAGTTGATACGGTTTCCGGATGAGTTGCCCCCGGGGCGATCGTCCGGTTCATTGATGAGCAACGGAGTAATGGAGGCGGTGCAATGACCAACCGCGCTGAGCGCAGGGCACAGGCCAAGCGCAGTCGTAGGGGAGAACGGGATCAATACCAGGGGGTCGACCGCGGCCGGGCCGGTCTGGTCGACGAGCGTACCCTGCAGGAACGGTCCCGCAGGCTGGCTGCCGGCCAGAGCGGGGAATGGAAACCCACGGGCCACTCGGACCTGCCGGATGAGGGTCAGGTCAGCAATCCCAATTATCGCAATCCCAAGCTGGTCAGGTCTCCACACTCCTTCCGTCAGTGGATGCGTATCCTGGCATGGTTCCTGATCATCGGTTCGGGAATCGCCTTCCTGGTCTGCATGTGGTTCCCCAAGATTCCGCTCTGGGCCACCATCACCATGGCCGCGGTCTTCTGCCTGGGGATTGTCCTCCTCTTCTTCGTGGGCGGGTCCTACAAGGACAACCCCAACCTGGATTCATACGGTACCGCGGTTTGACACGGCCCGTCCAGGCGGACGGTGATTACTGAAAGGTGCAGGGATGAGGATGTCGGGGAGCGCAGTCACCGGGGGGCCCCCGGACCAGGGGGCCGGATTCGAAGGGCAATCGGCACCGGCCATCAGGCTCAGGGATGTGCAGTACAGACGCCAGGGCCGCGTCATCCTCGACCATGTCGACCTGGAGGTGGGCCGGGGGGAGAAGTGGGTGCTCTTCGGACCCAACGGTGTGGGCAAGTCGACCCTGATCTCCATGATGAGCACCCGTGGCTTCCCGACCAGCGGCACCGTCGACATCCTGGGCAACAGGCTGGGCAAGGTGAACGTCTTCTCCTACCGGTGGAGGATAGGACTGGCCTCGGCCGAACTGGCCAAGACCATCAACCCCCAGGAGGACCCCTACGATGTGGTCCTGACCGCCTTCAGCGACACCACCGGCAGGTGGCGGGAAGAGTTCACCCGCGACCAGGAGGATGCCGCCATGCAGCTCATGGATCGGTTCGGCATTGTCTATCTGCGGGGGAAGCGGATGTATCGACTCTCGGAGGGCGAACGTGGCAGGGTCCTGATCTGCCGGGCCCTGATGGCCGACCCCGACCTGCTCATCCTGGACGAGCCCACGACCGGCCTGGACCTGGGGGGACGGGAGCTGGTCCTCAAGGCCCTGACCCGGATTGGTCAGGAGGATACGGAGCGGACCGTCATCCTGGTCACCCACCGCCTGGAGGAGATCCCCCTGGGTTTTGACCGGGTTGCCATGATGGGCCGCCGACCCCTGCAGGACCCTGACCGTGTACAGACCCCTGGTGATCCGGACCCCGGTACCATCACCTTCCAGGGGCCGACGGAACAGGGGCTCACCGGAAGCCGTCTCAGCGACCTTTTCGGCCTGGACCTGAAGGTCGTCCACGAGGATGGCCGGTGGGGTGCCTTTGCCGCCGCTTGATCCGGGGTGGCCGATGGTCTCAGCCGTTCCGCCCGCTGTCTTTCCTCCCTCATGCTCAGCTCAAGGAGAAGTAGATTCAGAAAGGGCTTCCCGGGTGTAGACTAGGACGGTTTCTTATCCTGAAAGCGCCAGGGACAGCGCATGCTCAGAAGGATGTCGAAGTGATCAAGATTTGGACCCGCTACTTGAAACCCTACTGGATGCAGGTGCTGGTGCTGGTGCTCTTCCAGGTTGCGCAGACCGCACTCAACCTCTACCTCCCCAACCTCCAGGCCGACATCATCGACAAGGGCGTGGCCGTCGGTGACCAGGATGCCATCTACCGCATCGGTTGGGAGATGATGGGGATCACGACCCTCCAGATCCTCGCCAATATAGTGGCCGTCTACTGTGCAACCCGTCTGGCCATGCGGATGGGATACGAGTTGCGTCGCGACCTCTTCTCCTCGGTGGAGGGCTTCAGCCTGAACGAGATCGAGCGCTTCTCCGCAGGCTCACTGATCACCCGTACCACCAACGATGTCCAGCAGATGCAGATGACCACCATGCAGACGCTGATGATCATCCTCCAGGCACCGGTCATGCTCATCGGCGGACTGATCCTGGCCCTGCGTCAGGACGGCCCCCTGACCTGGTCCCTGGCCGTCATCGTCCCCGTGATTTTGATCATCGCATTCGTCCTCCTGCGGCAGATGGGCCCTCTCTTCTCCAAAATGCAGAACATGCTCGATTCGGTCAACCGCCTGGTTCGCGAGCAGATTTCCGGCGTACGGGTCATCAGGGCCTTTGTTCGGGAGAAGACCGAGGCCCGGCGATTCGACAAGGCCAACAAGGACGTCTACGGTGTCCTGATCTCCACCGGTCGCCTGATGAGCATGATGGTTCCCCTCCTCTGGTTCCTGCTCAACCTCTCCAATATCGCCATCATGTGGTTCGGGGGGAAGCGGATCGACTCGGGAGGGATGCAGATCGGCGCCCTTCAGGCCTTCATCCAATACCTGATGATCATCCTATCCGGCCTGATGATGGCCGCCATGATGTCGGTCATGCTGCCGCGCGCCGCAGTGGCCGCCAGGAGGATCAACGAGGTGCTGGGGGCAAGGAGCGAGATTCGGGCCCCGGAAAACCCTTACCGCCCCACGGATGCGAAGGGATTTCTGGAGTTCCGGCAGGTGGACTTCTCATACCCGGGTGCCGAGGACCCCGTGCTCAGCGGCATTTCCTTCGAGGCCAAGCCCGGTACCACCACGGCCATCATCGGGGCCACCGGATCGGGGAAGTCCACCATCGTCCGCCTGGCCAGCAGGATGTTCGACGCGACCGGTGGGCAGGTCCTGGTCGATGGGCACGATGTGCGTGAGTACGATCCCGATCAGCTCGCATCCCTTTTCGGCCCCGTTCCCCAGAAGGCCACCCTCTTCACCGGGACCATACGCAGCAACATGCTCTATGGCAACCCCAAGGCCGATGACGATAGGATCTGGCAGGCCCTGCGCATCGCCCAGGCCGAGGACTTCATCAAGGAGAATCCGGCCGGGCTGGACGCCCCCGTGGCCGAGGGCGGAACCAACTACTCCGGCGGGCAGAAGCAGCGTCTCTGCATGGCCAGAGCCATCCTGCGCAACCCCCGCATCTACACCTTCGACGACTCCTTCTCGGCCCTGGACATGACCACGGACCGGGCCCTCCACCGGGCCCTGGGCCCCGTCACCCGCGAAGCGACACAGGTTGTTGTCGCGCAGCGGGCCGCTTCAATCAGGACCGCCGACCAGATCCTGGTCCTGGACAGGGGCCGGATAGTCGGCCGGGGCACCCATGACCAGCTCATGCAGACCTGCACCACCTACCAGGAGATCGTCGAATCCCAGGGTGGCCAGGGTCCTGACGTGGAGGAACTCAGTATCGGCGAAGGGAGGGCCGAGTAATGGCGGAGGAAATCGACAGGTCCATGGCCCCGGTACTGCGGAAGGGCGAGCGCAGGCACACCGTCAAGCGCCTGGTCCGGTACCTCCTGGCCAGCCCCTGGAGGGTCATCGTCATGGTCCTGGCCGGCATGACCGCCGTGGCCATGATCGTCATCGGCCCCAAGATCATGGGGCAGGCCACCAACGTTCTCTTCGAGGGCATCCTGGGATCCATGCTGGTCAAGCTGGGCGCCAAGCCCGGCACCCCCAAGGAGGCGGTCGTCTCCTACCTGGAGGCCAAGGGGCAGAACAAGTTCGCCCAGATGATCGCCTCCATGGATGTCCAGGTGGGTGTGGGGATCGACTGGAACCGCTTCGCGCGCATACTGTTTTTCGTGGGTTGCATCTATGTGATCTCCATCCTGGTCCGTCTGGTCCAGAACTTCCTGATGACCAGGCTGGTCTCCGACGCGGTCTATACCATGCGCCGCCAGATTGAAGACAAGATGGACCGCCTTCCGCTCGAATACTTCGACCGGACCCCCCGCGGTGAGGTCATGAGCCGAACGACCAACGACATCGACAACATCTCGGGTACCCTCCAGGAGATCCTTGGCGAGCTCCTCTTCTCGGTCTTCTCCATCATCGGCGCCTTCATCATGATGCTGACCATATCGCCCCTGCTGACCCTGATCGCCTTCATCATCATTCCGGTCATGGCCCTGTGTGCAGGCATCATCCTCAAGCAGACCCAGCCCCAGTTCACCCGTCAGTGGATGCGGACCGGCCAGGTCAACAGCCATGTGGAGGAGATGTTCTCCGGCCACACGGTGGTCAGGGCCTTCGGTCATCAGAAGGCGGCCGAGGCGGAATTCGAGGAGAAGAACCAGGAACTCTACCAGGCCTCCTTCAAGGCCTCCTTCTTCTCGGCCCTGGTCACCCCCATGTCGACCTTCTTCGGGAACCTGAGCTTCGTCGTGGTGGTCATCATCGGCGGTGTGCACGTGCTGGACGGGACCATGAGCCTGGGTGGTCTCCAGGCCTTCACCCAGTACACCCGTCAGGCCTCCCAGCCCATCGGCCAGCTGGCCTCCATGGGAACCATGCTCCAGTCCTCCCTGGCCTCCTGTCGGCGGGTCTTCGAATTCCTTGACGAGCCCGAGGAGCGTCCGGACCCTGAGCATCCCGACCACCTGGGTCAGGGGGACGATGGCCGCATCCAGGGTCACGTCCGCTTCGACCACGTCCGTTTCTCCTATGATCCCAAGGAGCCCCTGATCAAGGACCTGAACATAGAAGCCAGACCAGGGCAGACCATCGCCATCGTCGGTCCGACCGGCGCAGGCAAGACGACCCTGGTCAACCTCCTGATGCGCTTCTACGAGATTCAGGGCGGGAAGATCACCATCGACGGGGTCGACACCTCCAGGGTCAGCCGCCACGAGCTCCGCAGCCACTTCGGCATGGTCCTCCAGGACACCTGGCTCTTCGATGGCACGGTCCGAGACAACCTCCTCTACGGTCTGGACGAGGGGAAGACCATCCCCGACAGGCAGATGATCGAGGGGGCCAAGGCCACCCATGTGGACGAGTTCATCAGGAAGCTCCCCCAGGGCTACGACACGGTCCTGAACGAGGACAGCAGTGAACTTAGCCAGGGGGAGCGTCAGCTGATGACCATCTGCAGGGCCTTCCTTTCCGATCCGGACATCCTGATTCTGGACGAGGCCACTTCCTCGGTGGATACCCGTACCGAGCTCCTGGTCCAGCAGGCCATGAACACCCTCCGGTCAGGCAGGACCAGTTTCGTCATCGCGCACCGCCTCTCCACCATTCGTGACGCCGATCTGATCCTGGTGGTCAACCACGGTTCGGTCATAGAACAGGGAACCCACGACCAGCTCCTGGAGAAGGGCGGCGCCTACGCCTCCCTCTACAATTCCCAGTTCATCAAGGGAGACGAGGAGGACTGATGGGGGTACGACGTGGACCGCTGGCCTATGGGGAGCGTGTGCAGCTGACCGACCGGAAGGGTCGCCTGCTCACCGTCATGCTCACCCCGGGTGGGGTGACCCAGACCGATCGGGGATTCCTGCCCCATGAGGCCATGGTCGGCCTGCCTGAGGGTTCCGTCATCACCTCCATATCAGCCAAAGCCTGGCATGGCCTCCATACTGATGCCGAGCCTGATGCAAGCGGACCGTTGGAACGAGACCGGGCCAAGCCCTGGAAGTCGGCCCGGGCCGTCGGCGGCTGGCAGTATACGGTCATGCGACCCCGTATGGAGGACTTCATCCTCTCCATGCCCCGGGGTGCCCAGATCATGTACCCCAAGGACATCGCCCAGGTCATCTCCCTGGGCGACATCCGTCAGGGGATGCGCGTCCTGGAATCCGGCGCGGGTTCCGGGGCCATGAGCCTGGGCCTCCTTGATGCCGTCGGACCGGAGGGGTCCCTGACCAGCATCGAGGCCCGGCCGGAATTCGCCCGTGTGGCCATGGGCAACGCCACCGTCTATTACGGCGGCCGCCCCGCCTGGTGGAACCTCCTGGTCGGGGACTTTGACACCAGATCGGTCGAACTGGCCGAAGGGTACTTCGACCGGATCGTCCTGGACATGCTGGACCCCTGGAACAGGTTGGACTCCGCCTATCGGGTGGTGGCCCCGGGCGGGGTCATCACCGCCTACATCACCACCACCACCCAGATGAGCCGGATGGTGGAGGCCCTACGCAAGAGCGGGCACTGGACCGAGCCGGAGATTCAGGAGACCATGGAACGTTCCTGGAAGGCCGACGGTCTGGCGGTTCGTCCCGAGCACCAGATGATCGGCCACACCGGCTTCCTGGTGACCAGCAGGGCCATGGCCCCCGGCCAGGAGGCCCTCCACAGGAAGATCCGGGCCACCAAGGACTACACCACCGACATCGACCAGATGGTTGCCGGGTCCGGTGGGAACCAGGACCTGGAATCCCTGAAGCTCAGGGACATCTCGGATCGGAAACTGCGCAGGGTCCTGCGTGATCTGGACAGGGAGATAGGGACCATCGACCGGAACAGCACGACTCCAGAAGACCGTGGAGAAACGAGGGGCTGAATCTGCCATAATGGGAGGGGATGGCCTCTTCGCTAACCGACCCTCCCATCGGAGAAAGGACTCGGTATGGGTGTCAACATCAAAAAGATCACCAAGCACGCAGGCAAGTGCACCTATACGTTGATGCTGATGCGCCATGCCAAGACCGAATCGGACGCACCCGATGGGGACCGGAACCGGCAGTTGACCGAGAAGGGGCTCAAGCAGGCCCGGAAGGTGGGCAAGGGTCTGGTCCGATACGATCTGGTGCCAGACAGAATCGTCTGTTCCGGGGCCCGACGCGCCCGTCAGACCCTGGACAGGATGCTCAAGCCCCTGGGGGACGGCCCCGAGGTGGACTATCGCGAGGACCTCTACGAGTCGGGTATGCAGGCCGTTTTCGACCAGCTGGCCCAGACCGGGCCCGGGCAGCACCGACTCATGATCATCGGGCACGAGCCCATCATGTCCATCTGCAGCCAGTGGCTGGCCAAGCCGGAATCCGACCCCGATCTTCTGGACCTCCTCAACCTGGGGCTTTCACCGGCGAATCTGGTCGTATTCGGTTCCGAAAAGCCCTTCAACCAGTGGGAGACCCACACGGCCCGGCTTCTGGGGATCCTGGCGCCGCACGACTTCTCCAAGTGATGCGGTCGCCCTGCCACAAGCCCTTCTCCCGTCGGCAATCAGGAGGGGTATCAATTGAATTTATAGCGACACCTTACCCCTGCCGATTACCCGGTAACGGCGGGCACTGCTAACCTGACCTGAGGTATCACCATCATCCGGGAGGTTTCATGTCAGCCAGCACATCCGTGATCGGATTCCCGCGCATCGGCGCTCAACGGGAACTCAAGAAGGCCATCGAAGGCTATTGGAAGGGGAGGCTTGACCTGGACCAGGTCAAGGAGACGGCCCGCACCCTCCGTGCCGATCACTGGAGGCTCCAGCGGGAGGCCGGCATCGACCTGATTCCCAGCAACGACTTCAGCTACTACGATCAGATGCTGGATACCGCCATCCTCCTCAACGCGGTGCCCCGTCGCTACCGCGACCTGGGCCTGGGCCCCGAGGACACGCTCTTTGCCATGGGCCGTGGATACCAGGGCGACCAGGGCGACGTGACAGCACAGCCCATGAAGAAGTGGTTCACGACGAACTACCATTACCTGGTCCCCGAGATCGACGCGGATACCCGGCTCGAGCTGACCGGAACCAAGCCCTTCGATGAGTTCCAGGAGGCCAAGGACCTGGGCATCATCACCAAGCCCGTCCTGATCGGCCCCTACACCTTCCTCAAGCTGGCCCGCGGCCCCGAGGGCGAGAAGTTCGAGCCCGGACAGGACCTGGTCGCCTCCCTGGCCCAGGCCTATGCCGACATCATCCGTCGCTTCGCCGACCTGGAGGCGGGATGGGTCCAGCTGGACGAACCTTATCTGGTCCTGGACAAGGAGGATGGCGACCTGGATCTCTTCAGGACCCTTTACCAGGGCATCCTACCCGCCCGCCAGGGTGGAAAGGGGAGCGTGAAGGTCCTCCTTCAGACCTACTTCGGCCATGTGGGCGACTGCCTGGACCAGATCAACGAGCTGGCCTTCGACGGCATCGGCCTGGACCTGGTCGAGGGGTGTGACGAGAACCTGGCCGCCTTGAAGAGGTCGGGCGTGAGCCATGGGACCATGGTCTTCGCGGGGCTGGTCAATGGTCGCAACATCTGGCGCAACAATTATGCGGTCAGCCTGGGCATCCTGGACGCGGTCCGTCAGCTCACCCCGGATGTGGTCGTCTCCACGGCCTCCTCCCTCCTCCATGTGCCTTTCACCGTTGCCAATGAGGATGGGCTGGACGCACAGACCGTCCGTCCGCACTTCGCCTTCGCCGTCGAGAAACTGGGAGAGTTGCGCGATCTGGCTGTCCTGGCAGACACCGATGAGGCGGGGAAGAAGTCCTCCCGGGCCCTGGCCGACAACCAGCGCCTCTTCGACGGGACCAGGGTGGAGCGTGATCAGGCTGTATCCAGTCGTCTGGCCGCCCTGGATGACCAGGACTTCGTCCGCCAACCCGACAGGGCGGAGCGGCAGCGGATCCAGGCCGATGAACTCGGTCTGCCGACCCTGCCGACCACGACCATAGGCTCCTTCCCCCAGACGGCCGAAGTGCGGTCCTATCGCGCCAAGCTGCGCAAGAAGGAGATCGGTCAGGAGGAGTACGACCAGTTCATCGCCTCCCAGATCGACCAGGTCATCGACCACCAGGAGCGGATCGGCCTGGACGTACTGGTCCATGGAGAGTTTGAGCGCAACGACATGGTCGAGTACTTCGGTCAGAACCTGAACGGGTACCTCTTCACCAAGAACGCCTGGGTCCAGTCCTA
This sequence comes from uncultured Bifidobacterium sp., assembly GCF_945269915.1. Taxonomy (GTDB): domain Bacteria; phylum Actinomycetota; class Actinomycetes; order Actinomycetales; family Bifidobacteriaceae; genus Bombiscardovia; species Bombiscardovia indica. The sequence continues at coordinate 94,200 of NZ_CALYOY010000002.1, forward strand.
TGGCACCCGTTGCGTCAAGCCCCCCATCGTCTGGGGCGACGTATCCCGAGCCAGGCCCATCACCGTCCGCTGGAGCTCCTACGCCCAGTCCCGGACCAAGCATGTGGTCAAGGGCATGCTGACCGGCCCGGTCACCATTCTGAACTGGTCCTGGCCCCGTGAGGACATCTCCCACCAAGAGCAGACCCAACAGCTGGCCCTGGCCATCCGTGACGAGGTCCTGGACCTGGAGGCCGCAGGAATCAGGGTCATCCAGATCGACGAGGCCGCCCTCCGCGAGAAGCTGCCCCTCCGGCGCTCCGATTGGCACACCAGGTACCTTGATTGGGCAGTGCCCGCCTTCCGGCTGGTCCACTCGGCCGTCAAGCCGACCACCCAGATCCACACCCATATGTGCTACTCGGAGTTCAATGACATCATCAAGGACATCGATGCCATGGATGCCGACGTCATCTCCTTCGAGGCCTCCCGGTCGGATCTGACGGTCCTGGATGCCATCCAGGAGGCCCACTTCGAAACCGAGGCGGGTCCCGGGGTCTACGACATCCACTCGCCCCGCATCCCCTCCCGGGAGGAGATCGTCGAGCGGATCCATGCCATCCTAGACAAGCTGGATGCCGGCAAGGTCTGGATCAACCCCGACTGCGGGCTCAAGACCCGTGGCAACGAGGAAACCTGGCCCAGCCTGGAGCACATGGTCGCCGCAGCCCGACAGGTCAGGGACGAACTCTCGGCGCAGCACTGACAATGGCGGTCGGCGGCCCCCACAGCCGGCAGAAACAGAGATGATCCATCATGCATGAGCCCATATTCTCCCTGGAAGTCTTCCCGCCCAAGCGAGATGCACCGGTGGGAACCATCTACGACACCCTGGATGGCCTGGAGGGGCTCATGCCCGACTTCATATCCGTCACATATGGCACGGGCAAGCAGTCCGACCGGACGGCCACGGCCCGGATAGCCAGGACCATCCATACCGAGTACGGCATTCCCGCCGTGGCCCACCTCACGGCCCAGTATGCCGACCAGGAGATCGTCGACCAGGCCCTGGATATGTTCGACAAGGCGGGTGTGGCCGCCGTGCTTCCCCTGCGCGGCGACAGCGTGGAGGGGAGGACCCCGGCCGGCGTGTTCGACCATGCCAGCGACCTGGTGGCCTACATCCATGCCAAGCGCCCAAACATGACCATCTTCGGAGCATGCTACCCGGAGACCCATCCCGAGGCATCATCACCCCAGGCCGACCTGGACAACCTGAAGATCAAGGTCGATGCCGGGGCAACCCATCTGATTTCTCAGCTCTTCTATGACAATGACGACTTCGCCGACTTCCTGGCCAGGGCCAGGGCCACCGGAATCGACGTGCCGATCGAGGCGGGCATCATGCCCATCACCAACGTGGGTCAGGTACGTCACATGAGCGAGGTCTGTGCGGCGAAGATCCCGCCTGCGGTGGAGACCATCCTGACCAAGTGGGGCGATGACCGGACCAGCCTGCGCGAGGCAGGAATCATCTATGCCTCTCAGCAGATCGCCGATCTGGTCTCCCAGGGTGTGGACGGAATCCATCTTTACTCGATGAACCAGTCCGGCGTCACCCGCCGCATCTGGCACAACGTCCATCACCTCTTCAAGACAACTAAGCAGGAAGGCAACTCAGTGCTTCCCGTGTGATTTGCCACCTTCGGATGGGTTATCTCGAGATGTCCCGCTCTGGGATGACTTCCTTTTGGGTGAGTGTTCTTCGTTTGGTTTTCCCGTGCTTGATCCCTGTCGGGGCCGCAACCATGTGAACCGAGTCTGCATGGTCCTCTTGATCGCCGGAATGATGCCGACCAGAATTCCCGCAACCATGCCTCCAATGGCCACCCAGGATGCCGCATCCTGGCCAAGGAGGATGGGAACGACCGCCAGGCCTATGCCGATCAGGGATGCAACCTGCGACCATGTTCTCTGATCGGGTGTCATACGGTCGTTCATCATCGGCAGCAGACCGAAGAAGAATCCCACCAGAAAGGCCAGAATTCCGCATCCTATGATGACGGCAAGGTCCGTAGGCGACAAGCCGGGCTCCCTTCAGACCTCGTCCAGGCTGATTGCCCGTGTGCCCCTCAAGGCGTGAACACGGGCCTGAGCATTGGCCATGGCGTTGATTCGTTCAGTTTCGTTCATGACATCTTCCGGGTCGATGCCTGAAATCAGTGCGACAATCGTCTCGTAAGAGGTCTTCGAGGTTTCCAGTATGCCTACCAGGCGCCCCTGCCGCATGACGGCTATTCTATCGGCCACGGCAAATACATCGGGCAGGTCGTGGCACACCATGACGATGCTCTGCCCCTCGGAGCGCATCCGCTTGATGTAGTTGAGCACCTCGGCGGACTGCATGACGGAGAGTGAGGAAGTTGGTTCGTCGAGGAGTATCAACTCAGGGTTGTCCAGGAGAGTCCTGGCAATGGACACGGTCTGCTTCTGCCCCAGGGAAAGGGAGGCCATGGGCTGACCGACACGGATGACCGATGAGAGAGACTGAAGGACCTGCCGGGTCCGCCCCTTCATGGTCTCGTCATCCCTGCACAGGTGTTTGTCCCGCAGTTCCTTGCCCAGGAAGAGGTTGGCGGATACATCCAGGTTGTCACAAAAATCCTGACCCTGGAAGACAACCGCAACCCCCATCTGTGCGGCTGCACGGATGGAGGGTATGGCAACCGTCTCACCTTGCCAGCGCAGGGTGCCGGAATCGGGATGGAGAAGTCCTGACATGATTTTGATCATGGTGGACTTCCCGGCTCCGTTGTCGCCGACTATGGCCAGGACCTCACGGCGACGAACGCTGAGACTTACCTGTTTCAAGGCATGAATGAATCCGAATTTGACTGAGATGCCGCACATCTCCATCAATGGCGTGACGTCACTCAAATCGGCCACCTCCTCTATGATGTCTGGCCTGCGGATTGCGAGGACACGGCGATGTGCTCGTTGACTTTGTCGACTGCCATCATAGCCGCACCCAGTGCTGGCCCGGTAATCGGATAGTGGGCGGACAGAACCTCCATGGGCACCATGGCGTCTGGGAAAAGCATGCGTTGCAGGGTCTCCTGGAGTGGGTCCAGAAAGACCGAACCTGTAGTACCGAGTATGCCACCAAGAACGACAACCTGTGGATCAACGGCATTGCATAGGTCGGCGACCACGTTGCCGATGCGGATGGCTGCATCGGCAACGATACGCCTGCAACCTGGGTCACCCTGTTTGACGTTGGCGACCAGGTCCTCCAAGGTCATGGTGCCGTGGGTCACGCTCAGCAGGGAGACCAGCCGGCTCTCATCCACAACCGTGTTCAGGCAGCCCCTGTTGCCGCAGATGCAGATGTCTCCGAGGGGATCAACCTGGACATGGCCTATCTCACCGGCCAGTCCTGTCGTTCCCCGCCAGAGCTCGCCGTTGATGATGATGCCCGCCCCGACCCCATCATTGGCGTGAATGTAAACGAAGTGGCGCTTTCCGACAGCCGCCCCCATCCGCAATTCGGCCATTGCTGCGTAGTTTGCATCATTGTCGACGTTGAT